>JBLMXE010000251.1:0-13043 GCA_050257615.1 Chlamydiota bacterium
TCGGGCGAGACCACGGTCAGGTTGGGCAAAGCCAGCTTCTTGAAGTGATCCACCAGCACCGGCGAGGCGAACAGGTGGTCCACCGGGATGTTGAAAAATCCCTGGATCTGGGGCGCGTGCAGGTCCACGATGAGGGCGCGGTCGGCCCCGGCCGTGGTCAGCAGATCGGCGACCAGCTTGGCCGAGATGGGGGCCCGCGGCTTGTCCTTGCGGTCCTGGCGGGCATATCCGAAGTAGGGCACCACCGCGGTGATGCGCCGGGCCGAGGCGCGCTTGAGCGCGTCAATCATGATCAGCAGCTCCATCAGGTGCGTATCAACCGGGTAGCAGGTGGGCTGCATGAGAAAGACGTCGGCGCCGCGCACATTTTCCAGAATCTGGACGTACACTTCGCCGTCCTGGAAACGGGTGATGTGCGCCTGGCCCCGCACCAGGCCGAGGAAAGCGCAGACCTCGTCGGCCAGTTGCGGATTGGCGGTACCGCAGAAGATTTTGAACTTGTCGTCCACGCGCGCGCGCTGTGGCTTGCGTTCCGTTTTGGGTTCGGACTGCTGCGTTTTGCTTTCGGCTGCGGTGGCCATCGTTGCCATGGCTTGTCTCGTCTCCGGAGTCAAACTGCGCTGCCAGCCCTCGGGTTTGGTCGGTGCCGCCATATGAACTACGACTGAACTACGACGTTGGTCGTTAGTCGCGAGTTGTTGGTCCCCGGCGCCGCTTTGCTGACGACCATTAGCCAACGACCAACGACCGCATTTCTGGCTGGGCGGCTAGGATTCGAACCTAGACAAAGTGCTCCAAAGGCACTTGACCTACCATTAGTCGACCGCCCAAACCCAGTGGTCAGTTGCCAGTTGTCAGTGGCCAGTAAAACCCCAAAAACCAGGTTTCAAGGTTTCACAGGTTTCAAGGTTTGACCACCAGGTAGCCGGAAACTTTGAAACCTTGAAACTTTGAAACCTTGAAATCTAAAACCTGCCGCCTGCGCGACTTCCGGCCCTATATCAGCAACTGCTCCCAGTACTCCTTGCGCGGCACGGTAGTGGTCACGCGCGCGCGAGTCCCTTGAGCCTGCAATCTCGCCGCGCCCTTCTCGGCAACCTCAGGGGAGGCGAACAGCCCGTAAATCGCGGAGCCGGAACCCGATAAGGAAGCGTACATCGCCCCTTCGGCCTCCAAGACCCGCTTCACCTCTGCCAGTTCGGGATGCTGCGGAAAGACGACCTTCTCAAAGTCGTTCGCGATCCCGGTACGGACAAGGTCGAGCAGTTGGGTCTCGGCCCGGCCCCTGCCCTCCATGGCAGGGACACCGGAAGAAAACCGCCCGGCCGCGTGGTCAGACCGGGACATGCCAGCGTTCAGGGTCAGAAAAACGGCTGCACTGAACTCATTGATTCTATCCGAGAGCCCTGAGGGCGTCAATTTTGCTTCGGGTTGCATGCGGTCCCAGTCGGCGAAGGCCTGCGGGGTCGAAACCGCGATAGCGGGCGTGGCCAGGACACAGGGCGTAGGTGGCAATTCGGGTAAGGGATAGACCTCCTCGCCCCGGCCCACTCCCAGGATGGTGCCGCCTATCAGGAAGAGAGGCAGATCAGAGCCGACCTCGGCCGCTAATTGCAGCTTTTCCGGCAGGGGCAGTTCGCGCTGGAGTTCGCGTTCCAGAGCCAGCAGAGTGGCGACAGCATTGGCCGAGGCGCCCCCGAGACCGCCCTGCACCGGCAGTTCTTTCTCGATTTCGATGTGCACGCGGCCGCTCGTCGCAAAGCGCTGCAGGGCGCGTTCCACGATGCGCCAGCAAGTGTTGGTTTTGTCCAGGGGAACACCGGGCATGGCGCAGTGTAGTTCGATGCCGGCGCCGCGGCCCACACTTACGGTAACCCGGTCATGCAGCCCAATGGTCTGATAAACCGTGCGCAAATCGTGAAAAGCATCGGGCCGCCGGGCCCCAATACACAGGCCGATATTGATTTTGGCATATGACCGGACGGTGGTGGGCATGGCAGGAGGATTGTACAGAATGGCGCAAAAGGCCGAACCTCGCGCGAGGTTCGGCCTTCGAAAAAGCTTTATGGCACCCTCAGAACGTCAATTTCAGCGCGAACTGAATCTGCCGCGGAGCACGGGCTGCAGTCAGGAAGCCGAACTGGGAAGCTCCCAGCACGGTGGAGTTGTTGCTTTCCTGGGGCCCGGATTTGGAAAGCAGGAAGTTGGTGTGATTGGGGAAGTTAAAGAACTCGCTGCGGAATTCCAGGCGGGTGCGCTCAGTGACCTGGAAAGTTTTGAAAATCGAGGCGTCCCAAGTCTGGAAGCCAGGCCCCAGAATGGAGTTACGGGCGGCATTGCCGAAGGAGCCCAGGGGCGGGTCAACGAAAGCGCAGGTGTTGAAGAACGTGCCCGGCATGCAGTGCGAGCTGCTGTTGGGATCGGCGACCACGTCGGGGTACTGCGGGTAGCCATCGGAATTGGAGAAGGTGGCGTTGCCATCGTTAGGGCTGTACCAGTTCCCCGATGAGATGGTAGTGATGCCGGCTATCTGCCAGCCGCCCAGCGCCTGCTGCATGGCGCCGCTGGCGCCGCTCAAGAAGCGTTTGCCGTGGCCGATGGGCAATTCGTAAATATAGCTCAGGGTAAAGCGGTGGCGCACGTCGAAAGAAGAATGGCCCCACTCCCACTCGGGATGCTTGAACCAGCGGAAGCCGTCGTTGTTCTGCGAGCCCAGGTTGGCGTTGGAAGCGTTGTCTTCCGAGTGCGACCAGGTGTAGGAAGCCAGCAGCGAGAAGCCGTGGGTAAAACGCTTCTCCAGGCGCGTCTGCAGCGAGTTGTACTTGGAGCCGGCGTCGGAGGCCAGCAGGTTGATGCCGGTATCAATCAGCGGCACCGGGCGGCGGGGCGCGAAAGCCGCGTTGGGATCGGGCGAGGGATCAGCCTGGTTGCCGTTGTAGAAAGTGAACAGCTTGTTGCCCTTGGAGCCGGCATAGGTGATCTGCAGCATGGTGTTGCCGCCCAATTCATGCTCAATGCCGAAGTTCCATTGCTGCATGTAGGGCGTGACCAGCCGCGGATCCACGCTGAACAGCGTGGGCGTGTTGGGATCGGTGAGGGAACTGGCGGGGAATCCGACGTAAATGCCGGCCGAGCCGGGAATGCCGCCGGGCAGGTTGCTGATGCCGGGCACGGCGCAATCGTTGCCGGAAGCAAACAAGGCGGGGTTGGCGGAAGCCGCGCCGCAAGGACCGTTGAAGGACTGGGTGACAAAGAAGGGCGGATTGAAGCCCGGGCTGGGATTGGAGTAGGGCCCGTTCTCCTGGCCGCCGTAGAAGATGCCGTAGCCGCCGCGCAGGACAGTATTCGGCGTCAACTGATAGGCGAAGCCGATGCGGGGAGCGAAATTGTTGGTATCCACTGGAACCAGGCCCGTGCTGCCGGTAGCTGAGAGCCGGATCTGCTGCGCTAGCGTGGGCGTCAACTGCATGGTCTGGCCCTTCGGCACGATGATGGTGGGATTGGCGGGATCGGTGAGATCGAACGTTCCCTGCTGGTTGTGCCGCTCCTTCACCGTGGTGAACAACTCGTAGCGGATTCCAAGGTTGAGGGTCAGCTTCTGGGTCACTCTCCAGTCGTCCTGGGTGTAGAAGGAATAGATGGGGCGGTGATAGTCAACGTTGTGCAGGTTGTTGATGCCGCCGCCGTCGCTCAGACCGATCAGGAAGGAGGCCAGTCCCAGTCCGCCGCTGCCGGGATTGGCGGGATTATCCGTGAGCGTGGGCCCGAAGTCCTCGGTGCCGCGCGATTCCGCGGGCTGAAAAATAGTGAACTCCTCGCGCCGGATCTCGGTGCCGAACTTTACGGTGTGCTTGCCGCGAACCCAGGTGAGATTGTCGGAAAGAACGTAAGTATTCTGCAGTTCGACCGAGGGCAGGAAGGTGGGACTGCCCAGGGTGGGAGCGCTGCCGTCGCCAAAGGTCAGCTGGGGCAAACCGCCGTTAATAGGAGTGAAGGGCACGCCGGGAAACCCCAGTTGGCCGGAGACGTCGGTGTTGTAGTTGAACTGAAAGCGGTGGGAGTTGATGCGGTTGTAGCCGAAACGGAACTCATTCACCACCGTAGGTTTAAAAATGTGGGTTTCGCTGAGCGCCACGCTGCGGTAGGAGTTATCTTCAATGCCGCTGAAGAAACCGCCGCCATCGGCAAAGCTGTTCTGAAAGGGGGAAGGAATGATGCTCGGCTGATCTTCATAACTGAAACGGAAGAAGGAGTTGTCCTTATCGGAGAATTTCTGATCAACACGCACATCGAAGTTAGAGCGATGCGTGTTCTCCACCGGGTTGGCGATGAAATTGTACGCGGGATTCCCGGAAACGTTGGGAGCGGGATAGAGGGCCATGAGCCGCGCCGCCAGGGAGTCAAATTTCCCGGCGGGAATAATGTTCGTCGGCAACCCGGCAGCAGTGTAACCCCCGATGGGCGTCCCGCAGAGGCCCGTGGGGCTGGCGCCGCTAGCCTGGGTTAAGCGGGTATCGAAGAGCTCGCCGACGTAGGTTGGCCTGCCGTTGCAGTCCACTCCCGTCGGGGAACTCGGATCGAGCATATCGGCAAAATTACCGGCGCGCTGGGCATCGGTGGGCACTAGCAGGGTCTGGGTGTCGGCCTGGTGGATGCGCAAGCCCTCGTAGTCCACGAAGAAAAACGTCTTGTTGCGGCCGTTGTACACGTGAGGAATGTAAACCGGGCCGCCCAGGGTGCCGCCGAACTGATACTGCTGGTAGGGCGGCGTCGGTCCGACGGGGTCGAAGTAGTTGCGCGCGTCGAGCACGTTATTGCGTAAGAACCCCCAGCCGCTGCCGTGCAGGTCATTGGTGCCCGACTTGAGGACAGCGTTCACGATGGCGCCGTTGCCGCGGCCAAACTCGGCGCTGTAAGCGTTGGTTTGCACCTTGAATTCCTGCAGCGCGTCCACCGGAGGCTGAATAACGTAGTTGGTTTCGTTGAGCAGGTCGGGAAGATTGGAATTGTTGTCAACGCCGTCGAGCAGGAAGTTGTTCTGCAGGGAGCGGGCGCCGCCGGCGCTGAAGCCGAAGCTCTGCTCATCGCGCGCGCCCGGTTCGCTGGGGGCGGTGCCGGCGGTCAGCAGCGCCAATTGCGCAAAGTTGCGCCCATTCAGCGGCAGGTTTTCCACCTGACGCTGCCCCACTACCTGCCCCAGTTCCGAAGTCTGGGTTTCCAGCAGCGGCGCCGCCCCGGTGACTTCTACGGTTTGGGTGGCCTGGCCCAGCTGCAGCTTGATGTTGACCACCGCGCGCTGCTGCACATCCAGCGGCACCTGCTGTGATACGGCTTTCTTAAAGCCGCTGTGCTCCACGGTTACGGTGTAGTGGCCAACCATGAGGGGGCTGGCCACATACTCCCCCGACTCGCTGGTCTGGGTGGTGAAGATTGCGCCCCGGTCCACATTGGTCACCGTCACTTTGGCGCCGGCAACGACCGCGCCGGAGGGGTCGGTCACGGTGCCGGCAATAGTGCCGGTGTCTTTCTGGGCCCACAGCCCAACCGACAGGCTCAGGCAGGCAAGCAACAACAGAAAGCGGGAGGAGAAGGTGCGGGGCGAACTAGCACGCTGCATGGCGAGGCTCCTGCCCCGGGGATTTCGACTCGGAATGGCATCCATGCCCGGGGGAACAGGGACGCCGGCGGTGTTTACTAACTTTTACGGAGTGTTACTTTTACTTTCGTTCTAGGGCGGCTGTCAAGGGAAACTTTGCCGGGGGGAGGAATTGTGAAAGCGGCTGGACGGCTGCTCCATTTTCATATACAACGTTAAGTTTCCCGCAACAAGGGACCTGCGTTCTGTGGAGCCCAGCTGGGGTGTGCGGCAGACGTGGCCGGGCCCGCGAACTGCCGAAGCGGCCCCGGGAACGAGGAGAAAATGGAAAGCATTCGAAAGCTGGTTGCCTGCCTGGTTATTTTGCCGGTTCTGCTGATTCCCGCCTGGGGCGCGCGCAAGAAAAGGCGGCCGGCGCCTGCCCGGCCCCTGGCCACCATGCGCACTCCCAGCCTGGAAGTCAGCGTGGCGCCCGACGGTTCGTATTCCATTACTCCCCACGGTGGCGCCGCTCCTGTGCTGCGCGCGCAGGTGGCGGCCGTCATTGATTTCCGCATGCTGCCCGCCGGCGCCTACCCCAGGCACAATGTTGTGCAAACCACTTTCCTCGATGAACTGGGCCCGGGACACATGCTCACCGTCACTCACACCGGGCTGAGCGGCCAGCCCGACCTGGTGTGCTCGCTTCGCCTTTACGATCACCAGCCCTACGGCAGCATCACCGCCACCGTGCACAATACGACTGCAGGCCGAATTACGGTGCAGCAAATCCGCAGCATCGAGGCAGTGGGAGAACCGATTCTAAACCTGAATGGACCCGCATCCGCCGACCGGGTGCTCTCCGACAGCTACAGCGAAGACCGGCCCGAGCTGAAGATCATGGACCTTACCGAGCCCGCCAACGGGCTGCATCGGGCCGTAGGCAGCCAGCTCATCTACAACCGGCAGAGCGGCCAGGGCCTGTTTCTGGGGGCGCTCACCTCCGACCGTTTTCTTACTATTTTTCATTTGAAAACGCAGACCGCGCCCGAGCCGCGCATCACCTCCTATGATGTAGAGTCCACCGGCACCACAGAAATCCTGAAAGGTGAGTCGCTGAAGAATGCGCCGCCCGACGACCAGATTGACCTGAGCCTGCCGGTGGGACCGGGGGAATCGCTGGCCGCCGAGCCTCTCATGATCGCCGCAGGCTCCGACTATCACGCCCAGCTGGAAAATTACGGCGAGGCTATCCGCATCCTGCATCATGCGCGCGTCAGCGCACCTACGCCCATCGGCTGGTGGAGCTGGACCGCGTACTACTTCGGCCTGACCCAGGGCACGGCGCTGACCAACGCCCAGTGGCTGGCCCAGAACCTTAAGCAGCTGGGCTATGACTACTTCCATATGGACGAAGGCTATCAATACGCGCGCGGCGAGTATTCCACTCCCAACGCCAGCAATTTCCCGCGGGGGTTGAAGTTCATTGGCGATCACGTGCGGCATATGGGGCTGACCTTCGGCATCTGGACCGCGCCCTTCGAAGTCTCGGAACGTTCCTGGTTGTTCCAGAATCACAAGGACTGGCTGGTGCAGAACCGCGCCGGCCAGCCCATCCACCTGGGCCACGTCACCGACGATAAAGACCAGCTGTACGCGCTGGACACCACTAATCCCGGCGCGCAGGATTATTTGCGCCAGACCTACCGCACCCTGGCGCAGGACTGGGGCGTGCGCTACATCAAGATGGATTTCATGGACGACAGCTCCGTGGAAGGCCACCACTCCGTTCCCAATACCACCGCCCTGCAGGCACAGCGCATCGGCCTGGAAGTGATCCGCCAGGCTGTAGGCGACGATGTGCTTCTCGATAAAGACGGCAGCCCCATGCTTAACCCGGTGGGCATTGTGGATACCGGCCGCATCTCGGTGGACACAGGCCATGCCTTCGTTGCCAGCCGCGAAGCCGCGCCCGGCATCGCCGCCCGCTACTACATGAACCGCAACTGGTTCATCAGCGATCCCGATGCCTTCTCGGTTTCCCGGCAGACCATTGCCGAGCACACCTGGCATGGCGGGCAGACCCCGCTCACGCTGGACGAAGCCAAAGTCTCTATTGTGCTGTCCGCGGTTTCCGGCGGCATGTACGAAATCGGGGACGATCTGCCCACCCTTGGTCAGGATGCGGACCGCATGGCGCTGGTGCAGAACCAGGACATGCTCAACATGGCCCGCCTGGGACGGGCCGCCGTGCCGCTTGACCTGATGAGCTACCGCCCCGAGGACCAGATGCCCAGCATCTTCCTGCTGCGTGAAGACCGGCGCCAGTTCATGCTGGCGGTGTTCAACTGGACGGAGCAGGCGCTTTCCCACACCTTCACGATGGCGGACCTGAAACTGCCCGCCGGTGGCCAGTACCAGGCCTTTGACGTGCTCGACGGACAGAAGCCGGTGGCGATCAACAACGGCGCGCTGGCTTTGGACAATCAGCCGGCACATTCCGTGCGCCTGATCAAAATTGTGGACGCCTCCGTACCCTTAGCCGCTCCCACCATAACCGAGCAGGTTCCGTCTACTGCGAAGATGGGAGAAAACTTGACCTGCGTGGCACAGGCCGATGATAAGGGCGTGCCCGCGGTCGCTTACCACTGGGACTTCGGCGATGGCGTGAAGCTGGATGGAGCCAGCGTGCACCACGCCTACACCATCGGTGGCGCCCGCACCGTGCGCCTGACGGTGGATGGCGTGGACGGCGTGCCGGCGGAGAAGACGTTCACGGTGAACGTAAATGGTTCGGCGATCAACACTTTGTTTACGCCCGCGGAGAATAAGCGCTGGACGCCGGCTGCGCAGAAGCCAGCCGCCACACCGAAAAGCGAGTAAGTTCAAGGGCGGGCGAGACGCCCGCCCTACAGCCGGCAAGATGCCGGCGCTACAAGTTGAGGTCCACACATGCGTCGTATTCTTTTTGTCACCGCCCTCTTTTCCGCCTCCCTGCTGTTCGCGCAGAACCAAACCCAGAACCAGATTGGCTACAAGTCAGCGCCCAACGCCAAAGAGCGCGAAACCCTGCTGCTGCGCGATTTTCACCCCAAATCCATGCTGCACGCCCGGGTCACGCCGATTCAGCGCGCGAAATTTCCGGTGATTGACGTGCACAACCACATCAATGACGCGATGGGCATTGATGAACACATGCCGCCAGAGAAGGTGATCCAGGTCATGGACGCGGCCAACGTGCGCACGGTGGTGATCCTCACTGGCCAATGGGGCCAGAAGCTGCAGCACGTAGTGGACGAAATGGTGAAGCCTTATCCCGGCCGCTTCATGGTCTTCACCCAGATTGATTATTCGAAAATTGACGATCCTCAGGCCATGGTGGCTGACCTGGACGATGCGGTGCGCCGCGGCGCCCGCGGACTGAAGGTGCTGAAAGACCTGGGACTCCAGGACCGCGACAAGTCTGGCAAGCTGATCCCCGTGGACGATCCGCGCCTGGATCCGGTGTGGGAGGAGTGCGGGCGGCTGGGCATTCCCGTGGCCATTCACGTCACCGACCCGGAAGCCTTCTTCCATCCCATCAATGGCGAAAACGAACGCTACGAGGAACTGATCGAGCATCCCGACTGGAGCTTCTACGACCACGGCTTCCCCAGCAAGGAAGAGGTCATGGCGCAGCGCGACCGCATGTTCGCCAAGCATCCGCACACTACTTTCATCGCGCTGCACGTGGCCAATTGGCCGGAAAATTTGGATTACGTTTCCCATTTGCTCGACCGGCTGCCCAACGTGATGACTGAGTTCGGAGCTCGCGAGGCAGAACTGGGGCGGCAGCCGCGGCGCGCCCACGAATTCTTCCTGAAGTACCAGGACCGCATCCTGTTCGGCACCGACTCCCCGCCCAGCGCGGAGATGTATGCCAATTACTTCCGCTGGCTGGAAACCGACGACGAATACTTCGATTACTACGGTTATCCCGGCCAGGGGCGCTGGAAAATTTACGGCATGAAGCTGCCGGATTCGGTGCTGCAGAAGGTCTATCATCGCAATGCAGAGCGGATTTTCGCCCAGTTCAAGGGTTTGTCCCAGTCGTCTTCCGGAGGTGCGCAATGAAACCAACCTTGTCATTGCATCTTGCGATCGTTGTGTTGGGTCTGCTGTTGTTGTTCCCAGCCTGCTCGCGGCAGGAATCGCGAACGCAGCAGGAAGAAGGGGGGCCTTCTCCGGTATCCATTACTGTCCATCCCGGCGGGCCTGTGGTCATCCGCACCACCACCGCGGAATTTGATGTTCTGCCCTCAGGCTATGTGCAGGCTTCGCTGTTCCAAGAGGGCAAGAAGCTGACCCTGGACGAACCTCAGGGCGGCAGCGACTTCCTGGTGAGCGGCGGCAAGGAAGTGGACTTCAAGCTCGACTTCAGCCAGACCACAATTACGGGGGCGCGCGGCAAGCTGGGCCGCGGACGGCGAGTGGAAATTCCGGCACAGGCGGCCTCCACACCGGGACTGCAGGGCACGTTCGCCATCGAGGTCTATGACGACTTCCCCAACCTGGCCCTGACCACGGCGCAGTACAGGAACACCGGTGCGCAGCCGGTAGCGCTGGACCAGGCAGTCGCGCAGCGGCATCGCTTCAACGCCTCGCTGGCCGATCCGTCCGCCGCGCCTTCTGACCTGTGGTCGTTCCAGGGCTCCAGCTACGACTGGGGCAAAGACGACGTTATTCACATTTCGAAAAAATTCAGCCAGCCTAACCTGATGGGGGCGCAGCTCAAGAATGGCCTGGGCGGCGGCATTCCGGTAGTGGCCTTCTGGACCCGGTCAGTGGGCGAAGCCATCGGCCACGTCGAGACCCTACCCCTGGTGCTGTCGCTGCCGGTGAAGGTGGCGGACGACGGCCGCATCAACACCGATCTGCAGCTTGAACCCGAAGTCACTCTCCAGCCCGGCGGCACTTACTCCACCCCGCGCAGTTTCGTGGCCGTTTACCGCGGCGACTACTACGAGCCCTTGCGGCTCTATTCCACGGCGCTGGAGCGCGAGGGCTGGAACCTGCCCAAACCTTCCAGCGAGGCCTATAACGTGGCCTGGTGCGGCTGGGGATATGAATTCAACGTCACTCCCAAGGAAATGCTGGGCACCATCCCCAAGCTGAAGGAGATGGGCATCAAGTGGGCGACGCTGGACGACCGCTGGTTCAACAACTACGGCGACTGGGAGCCGCGCAAAGACACTTTCCCCGGCGACTCCATCAAGAAGATGGTGGCCGGCTTCCACAAGCAGAACATGTACGTACAACTCTGGTGGCTGCCGCTGGCGGTGGAAGACGGCCAGGGGCGCTACGAGTCGCACCGCTACGGCATCTCGCAAGTGGTGAAGCAGCACCCCGACTGGCTGATTCTGGACAAGAACGGCAAGCACGCACGCATGGTGCGCGACCTGGCGGTGCTCGATCCATCCCTGCCGGAAGTGCAGGCATATTACCGGCAACTGACCCAGCACTTTATCCGCGACTGGGGCTTCGACGGCTCCAAGCTGGACAACATCTATACCGTTCCCGCCTGCTACAACCCCAAACATCACCACAAGTCGCCGGAGGAGTCGGTGAACGCCATGGCCGAGGTTTACAAAATCATTTATGAAACCTCGCGCTCGCTGAAGCCGGAGAGCGTGACCCAGAGCTGTCCCTGCGGCACTCCGCCCAGCCTGGCCTGGCTGCCCTACATGGATCAGGCGGTGACCGCTGATCCGGTGGGCTCGGTGCAGGTGCGGCGGCGCATCAAAATGTACAAAGCGCTGTTGGGGCCGGAGGCGGCGGTCTATGGCGATCACGTGGAGCTGACCAGAATCAACTTTGCGGGCGCCAACCAGGAGAGCGACCTGGGCCGCGACTTCGCTTCCACTATCGGCACCGGCGGCGTGGTCGGCACCAAGTTCGTGTGGCCCAATCCCGGCCCCCATTTCAAGGACGTAGCTCTTAACCATGACAAGGAAGAATGGTGGAAGAAATGGATCGGTATCTACAACCAGAAGATGCTCTCCAAGGGAGCGTTCCGCAACTTGTACACCATCGGCTATGACGTGCCTGAGGGCTATGCCATCGAGAAAGACGGCAAAATGTATTACGCCTTCTTCGCTCCGGAGGGATCGAGAGGCTACCAGGGAGAGGTGCAGTTGCGCGGCCTTGCGCCGGGGACCTATTACGTGGTGGACTACGCCAACGATCAGAACCTGGGAACGGTAACCGCAAGGGACGGCACGGCCACGCTGACCGCCAGCTTTCCCGATCATCTGCTGTTGCAGGTGAGCAGGCAGTAGGCGCCTTGCCCAGCATGGCGTCATCCTGAGGGACTTTAGTCCCGAAGGATGTCGCGTGCAGTGCCGCAAATTGGCGGAGAATGTTAGTACTGCACGCGAGATGCTTCAGGGCTGAAGCCCTTCAGCATGACGCCGTCTATCTGGCTTGTTCCCGGAAGAAGCGCTCCACATTCCGGCGGTCGCGGCAGGCTTCGGTGCCGCCGGCCATGGTGGTGGAAAGCGCTCCTGCCAGGTTGCCGTACTGCAGGCAGGCGGCCAAGTCTGCGCCTTTGATGTACTGATAAAGAAATCCGGCATCAAAGCTGTCGCCCGCGCCTACCGGATCCACGGGATCAACCTTCGCCGCCGGGCAGCGAACCTCCTCCTGGCCACGCCGCGCCAGCGCGCCCTGCGCTCCCAGCTTCACCGCCAGCACCGGCACGCGCTGCGCCAACCCATCCACGGCAGCTTCGAGGTTAGCAGCGCCGGTCATGCGCAGCGCCTCGCGCTCGTTGGGCAGGAACACGTCCACGTGCGGCAGCACATCGAACACGCCCTGCCAGCGGTCCTCCGGATCATCGTTGGTGTCGAAGGAAGTGCTCAGGCCAGCGGCTTTCATTTCGCGAAACAACTGGGCCACGTGAGGCCGCAGCGCGGGCTGCAGGAAGAAAGACGACAGGTGAAAGTGCCGCGCCGATTTCAGGAATTCAAGATCGAGATCGCCGGGACTCATCTCCGCCATGGTACCGGGATAGGTCAGGATGCGACGCCGGCCATCATGCTGCAAAATCACAGTAAGGCCGGTGGTACGCCCGCGAGCCTTTTTTATTTGCGAAACATCTACGCCCGCCGCAGCCAGCCGTTGCAGGGCGATTTCGCCCAGGGGGTCGTCGCCGATGAGGGCGGCAAAGCCGACCCGCGCCCCCAAGGCGGCCAGATTATGGGCCAGGATGGCGGAAGAACTGCCCAGCGTCACCATCAGGCCGCTGGCCAGAAATTCGCGCTCCGTTGGCAGCTGTTCCGGCAGACCGTAGAGGATGAGGTCGAGGTTCAGTTCCCCGGCTACGGTCACGTCAAAGCGTGGCATGCTGTGGTTTCTCTGCCTTGTCCAGCACCACTACGCGCGAAAGGTTGCGGGGCTGGTCAGGATTGAAGCCCTTCTTCAACGCGGT
>JBLMXE010000252.1:0-7724 GCA_050257615.1 Chlamydiota bacterium
ATAGTTCGCTGACCAGCAGGTAGCGGGCCCGCTCCAGCATCTTCTTCTCCCGGAAGGACAAAGGCTTGCTCTGGTTCAGAACCAGCAGGCTCTTCAGGACCGCAGCCACGTCCAGCAGGGACCCGGTACGCATCCGTTCTGAGTTCTCTTTGAAACGGTACTTCCAGTCGGCGTTGTTGTTGCACTCGCCGTCGGTCAGGTAGTCCAGAATTTTCTGAATTTCCCCATTGCGCACTACCCGCCGGAGTCCCACCGTGGTGACATTGTGAAATGGCACCATCACCTTGAGACTGCTGGACTTAATCTTCAGGAGATAGAACTTTTCCACGGTGGCGCCGATGGTCCGGCTGCTGATCTGCTCAATAATACCTACGCCGTGATTGGGATAAACGACTTTGTCACCGATGTGGAAACTGCCATCACTGATCATGAAGGGCACCCACGGGATTGCAGGTCTACCAGAGGAAGCACCGCTAATGCATTATAACCGGGGGTACCCAGAACGTCAATTCTGAGTTGGTATTACAGCGCGAGTGTGGCAGTTCACTTGAGGGTGAAAGAGTGGCGGTGGAGGATGTACTCGGCCGTATTTTGTTCTTTTTCGGGATTCAGACGAACGGGGATAGGCTCTTCACCCAAGCGCCTTGGCAGGGGTTATAATCGCTAGCGCCAGCTATGCCGGAGCACATCAAGCGCAAGCTCCAGGAAGAGATTGATTCCCTGGAGTACGAACTTAATCACGAACTTCCCAAGGAACTCAAAAAGGCCGTCGCCCTCGGCGATCTGAGCGAAAACGCCGAGTATCACATGGCCAAACAGCGCCAGGAGTACGTGCGGGCCCGCTTGGGCCAGCTGAAAAGGCGCATGGCCGACTTGTCCCTGATCAATATGAACAACATTCCCAAGGACAAGGCCGGCCTGGGCTCCAAAGTGAAGGTTTACGACTCCACCAAGGACGAGCAGATCGAGTACGAGCTGGTGACCAGCGAGGAGTCGGACGTCAGCCAAGGCAAGATTTCCACCACTTCGCCCATTGGCCGGGCACTCCTGAACAAGAAAGTGGGCGATACCACCATGGTCCACACGCCTACGGGCAAGCGGGAGCTGGAGATCCTGAGCCTGACCACCATTCACGACGAGGCGCAATGAGCTGGACGGGCGCGTTCGGGCGCGGCTGCAGGGTGCTGCTGACCGCCATTGTGCGGCGGATGGCCATCGCTCGCGTCAGCCCCAATGTGCTGACCTTCCTGGGCCTGGTGATCAACCTGATCGCCGCCTGCTTCTTCGGCTATGCCAGCGGCGCCAACCAGCGGGCTATGTTCTTCTATGCTGGGCTGGTGGTGTTCGCCGCGGGCTTCATGGACCTGGTGGACGGGCGAGTAGCGCGGGCCAGCAACCGCGTGACCCGCTTCGGCGGCTTCTTCGATTCGGTTGTGGACCGCTACAGCGATGTGGCAATCTTCTTCGGCCTGCTGGTCTATTACGCCCGTGCTAATCGCTTTTTCTACGTTGTGCTGGTGGCGGTAGTCATGACCGGCTCGGTGATGGTGAGCTATACCCGGGCGCGGGCCGAGTCGCTTATCGGCTCTTGCCGGGTAGGCTTCCTGGAGCGGCCGGAGCGCCTGGTGCTGGTGATTATCGGAGCCGTCTTTAACCACATGGCGCCGGTGCTATGGGTGCTGGCAGTTTTCTCCAACATAACCGTCATCCACCGCATTTACTACACCTGGCAGAAGACCAAGCCGGGGGCGGAGAGCACCAGCGCGGCGTGAACAGCAGCCAGTAGCGTGCAGTTGGCGTTTGCACCCTTGTGGCGGCACGGAAAAACACCATTCACCACTCCAGCATTCAGCCTGTGCCAGATCAGGAAAGCCAAATAGCTGGCCATGCGGCGCCCGCCCTGAAAGCCATTATTTTTCATTGACCTCGCTTGTTTTCTGCACGTAACATTCGTCGCCTGATGATTGGCCAGACGATCTTGCACTATCGCATCGTCGAAAAGTTGGGTGGCGGGGGGATGGGCGTCGTCTACAAGGCGGAAGACACTCGCCTGCGGCGCTTTGTGGCGTTGAAGTTCTTGCCCGAAGAGGTGTTCCGCGATCCCCAATCCCTGGCTCGATTTCAGCGCGAGGCGCAGGCCGCGTCAGCCCTGAACCACCCCAACATCTGCACCATTTACGACATTGGAGAGCACGAAGGCCGAGCCTTCATCGTAATGGAGTTCCTGGACGGGGATACGCTGAAGTACCTGGTTGCCGGCCACCCGCTGGAATACGAGCAACTGTTGTCCCTGAGCATCGAAATCGCCGACGCGCTGGATGCGGCGCATGCTGAAGGAATCGTGCACCGCGACATCAAGCCGGCCAACATCTTCGTCACTAAGCGCGGACACGCCAAGATTCTGGACTTCGGCCTGGCCAAGGTGTCGGGAGATCCCAGGAAAGGCGGCGCAACCCTGGCAACAGTGGATGAACAGCACCTCACCAGCCCGGGAACGGCGCTGGGCACGGTGGCCTACATGTCGCCGGAGCAGGCCCGAGGCAAAGAACTGGATGCCCGTAGTGACCTGTTTTCTTTTGGTGCGGTGCTGTACGAAATGGCTACGGGCACGCTGCCTTTTCGGGGAGACACCTCGGCCGTAATTTTCAACGCCATCCTGGAACGGCCCCCGATCTCTCCCATTCGCCTGAATCCGGACTTGCCCGCAGAACTGGAACGCATTATCAACCGCGCGCTGGAGAAGGACCGGGAGCTGCGTTATCAGCACGCCTCCGAGATGAGAGCTGAACTGCAGCGGCTTAAAAGGGATTCAGGATCGGGTAAGAGGACAGCGGTGGAAGAAGCGCCGCCGGTTGAAGCGCCAGCGCTCTCTCCCCATTCCAGCGGAGTGGCCGTCGCCGGGGCGCGTTCGTCATCCGCCGCGCACCGGCTTGCCAGTTCTGCTGCCGCGCCCCTAGTGCCCACACCGGCCGCGGTCGCGGGGTCCCCAGTTGGACAGCCGGCTACCGCCGGCGGCAGGCACTGGGTGATCGCCGCCGCCCTGCTGGTGGCCTTGGGCATTGCGGGCGCGCTTTACTGGCGCACGCGCGCCACCCCCAAGCTGACGGAGAAGGACTCCATCCTGCTGGCGGACTTCGTCAATACCACCGGGGACCCGGTATTTGACGGCACGCTGAAGCAGGCCTTGGCGGTGCAGTTGGAGCAATCGCCTTATCTGAACATCGTGCCCGACCAGACCGTGCGCAAGGCGCTGCGCTTCATGGGGCGAGCCCCGGATGAGCGGGTGACGGGCAGCGTGGCGCGGGAGATCTGCGAGCGGGAGAACATCAGCGCCCTGCTGGGCGGCTCGATTGCGCTGCTGGGCAGCCAGTACGTGGTGGCCATTGACGCCATCAACTGCGCCACCGGCGATGCGCTGGCTCGCGAGCAAGTAACCGCGGGCAGCAAAGAGACGGTGCTGCCGGCGGTGGGGAAAGCAGCCTCGAACCTCCGGGGCAAGCTGGGCGAGTCCTTGTCGTCAGTGCAGAAGTTCAACACGCCTGTTACGGAAGCGACTACCTCGTCGCTGGAAGCGTTAAAGGCATACGCCGCAGCCGACGAAATGCGCAACGGTGGCGGCGAGGCCGAATCCATTCCCCTGTTCCAGCACGCCATCGAACTGGACCCGAACTTCGCCATGGCGCACGCGCGCCTGGCCGCCGTGTACAACAACGTGGGAGAAGAAGATAAATCGCTGGACGAGGCCAGGAAGGCGTTTGACCTGCGAGAACGCATAAGCGACCGCGAGCGCTTCTACATCGTTGACCACTACTACACCGCTACTGGGGACATCGAAAAAGACAAAGACAACCTGGAGCTGGCGGTCAAGGCCTATCCCAATGATTCCACTGCCTTCGGCAACCTGGCTCTCCTGTACAACCTGTACTACGCGGATTTCGAAAAAGCGATTGCCTTAGCGAATGAATGCTCGCGACTGGAGCCGAATGCACCCTTCGGCTACCTGCATGCCTCCCTTGGCTACATGGGGCTTAACCGGTTGGAGGAAGCGCGTTCGACCCTGAAGAGGGCTGTGGACGAGAAGGCAGATAACCTGTTTGTGCACCAGAACCTGTTTGAGGTGGCCTTCCTGAGCGGCGATGAGGCGGGCATGCAACAGGAACTGAAATGGTCAGAGGGCAAGCCCAGCGAATACCTGCTGCTGAACGAAGCCACCAGTGCTGCCACGGCGAGGGGACAGTTGCAAAAGGCGGGCGAATTGATGCAGCGCTCGGCCCAGGTCAGCAATCGTCTGGGTTTCAAGGGCACGACCGCCGTAACCCAAGCGGCTTTCGCGCTGATGCAGGCCGAGGTCGGGGATGTGACGAAAGCGAAGGAGCTGTGCACATCGAGTTCTGGCTTGGCGAGTGGCCGGAGCAACCTGGAACTGGTGGCAGTAGCTTTGGCCATGAGCGGAGAAGTGGGCCGGGCCCAGGCGATAACCGCCGACCTGGACCGCCGCTTCCCGGAAGACACGCTGCTGCATGCCGTGAGCATTCCAGCGGTGGAAGCGTTAGTCGCCATCAGCCGCAAAGCTCCCAACCAGGCGGTCGAGCGCCTGCAGGCGGCGGCGCCCTATGAACTCGGCATTGCGCAAGGACTTTTGCCGATTTATATCCGCGGACTGGCGTACCTGCAGGCGAGGCGCGGAGCCGAGGCAGCCGCGGAATTTCAGAAGATTGTGGACCACCCCGGGGTCGCCCCGGTTTTTCCCGAACATGCGCTGGCAAAGCTGGGTCTGGGCCGGGCGTGCGTGATGACGGGAAACGCGGCCAAGGCAAGAGCCGCCTATCAGGATTTCTTCGCGCTGTGGAAGGACGCTGACGCGGAGGTACCCATCTTGAAGCAAGCCAAGGCGGAGTACGCGAAGTTGCAGTAATCTGTCGGCAACAGCCCCCTGGCCAGAGGGCTGCTCATGCAGTAGGAATTCTGCATCCAATAGGAGCAGGAGGAATTCTGCTTCCAGCAGGAGAGGTGAATATGAGACAGCAACTGGGAATAGCGTTTTTAAGCCTGGCGGTAACGTTTGCGACGGCGGCGTGGGCGCAGTCGAGTACCTCCACCGCCACACAAGACACCGGCCTCAAGCACGACCTGAAAACTGCCGGCCACGCGACCAAGAAAGCGGCCAAGAAGACGGGGCACACCACGGAGAGCGCCGCCAAGAAGACGGGGCACGCCACTAAGAGCGCCGCTGAAAAAACCGGGCGCAAGACTGAATCGGTGACCAAAGAAGGGGCCAGCAAGACCAAGCAGACCACGAAGAAAGTAGTGCACAAGGGGGCGAAGAAGACGAAACACGCGTCTACGAAAGTTGAACATAAAACGACCACGGGAACGCAGCCGCAATAAAGCAAGTTTCAAAGTTTCAAGGTTTCAAAGTTCCGGGGAAGTGCCATCCTCGGGAGTGGAAAAATGTAGGCTGCGAAACCTTGAAACCTGCGAAACCTTGAAACCTGCAGAGTAACCCTTCGCCTCGCCACGCTTCTGTCGCTGAATGCTAGACTGTCCGGTCACTCCTTCCATGCGAGAACAAAGCTTTGCATAAGCCGGTGTTGGTGGTGCACGGCGGGGCGTGGGCCATCCCCGACGACATGGTGGAGGCCCACCTGAACGGCATCCGCGCTGCTCTGGCCGCGGGCTGGCGCGAACTGGAGCATGGCGCCCCGGCCTTGGACGCGGTGGAAGCGGCTGTCAGGGTCATGGAAGATGATGAAGCCTTCGATGCCGGGCGGGGCAGTTTCCTCAACCGCGACGGCCGGGTCCAGCTTGACGCCCTGATGATGGATGGCGCTACGCTGCGCGCGGGCGGGGTAGGTTGCGTGGAGCGCATCCGCAATCCCATTCACGTCGCCCGCATCGTTCTGGAAGATAGTCCGCACGTGTATTTTGTGGGTGCCGGGGCGGAGCGCTTCGCGGCGGAACACGGGGTACCACTGATTGACAATGAAGAACTTGTCATCCCGCGGGAGGTGCAACGCCTGCGCCGGCTGCAGGCGGAAGGCGAATCCAAGATAGATGTTTTTTCTGCTTCCCACGACACGGTGGGAGCGGTGGCCTTGGACCAAAATGGAAATTTGGCCGCCGCCACCTCCACCGGCGGCACGCTCAACAAAACCCCGGGGCGGGTGGGGGACTCTTCCTTGATTGGCTGTGGCTGCTATGCCGATAACGACTGTGCGGCGGTTTCCACCACCGGCTGGGGCGAGCCCATCATGAAACTGGTGCTGGGGAAGTGGGCAGCGGACCGGGTGGCGGCAGGCGCGCCTCCGCAGCAAGCGGCCAGCGAAGCCATCGCCTATCTGCAACGGCGGCTGAGCGGGCACGGCGGCATCATCGCGCTGGACGGACAAGGGCGCCTGGGAATCGCGCATAATACGCCGCGCATGGCCTGGGGATTCGCCGCGCCGGAGCAGCAGGCCTGCGGGATCAAGAGGTAACCACGCGACACCCTTTTTCACCACGGAGGACACAGAGGGCACAGAGGAATCACGGCAATTGGATCTTCTCGATGTCAGATTGGTGATGAACCGCAAAACGCGTAGAACATTGGGGTCAGCTCCCGGCTCCTTTCTGGTCACGTCTATTTCCCCTCTACGGGCTTGCCTTTAGGCCGCACCTGATGTAAAAACCAGCGGAATTTCTAAAAATCCGGTCCCCTCTCCCCGCGACACCGGGTTGGAAGACCCGAATGACCGGATTGTGCGCAGCTGGTTCCAGAAAGAAGTAGGACACAAGGAGTGTCTATGAAAAGGCTGGTTACGCTCGCATGCGCCACAGCGGTCATGGCTTTACTAACGGTCAACGCTGCCGCTCAGTCCTCGGCCACGGCGGAGCTGCACGTCACGGTGAAAGATCCCAAAGGCGCGCTGGTCAGGGATGCCACGGTGGCGGTGCGCAACGCGGAGCGCAACTTCGCGCGCGTAGCCACCAGCAACGTTAACGGCGTGTACCAGTTTCTGCTGCTCCCGCCGGGGCGTTACACGGTGAGCGTGGAGGCCTCCGGCTTCGCCAAGACGGTGGCGCAGAATGTGACGGTAACCGTGGGCCAGGTGGCGGAACTGCCGGTAACGCTGCAATTGGCGACGGTCTCGGAGACGGTGAACGTCTCTACCCAGGCCGAACTGGTGGAGACGCAGCGCACCTCTTCCACCACGACCATAGACCAGGAACGAATTGAAAACTTGCCCATCAACGGGCGCGATTACATCAATTTTGCCCTGACCGACTCACAGGTGCTGCGGGACACCGCGCCCAGCATCGGGGCGGCGCCTACTTCGGGGCTGAATTTTGGCGGGCAGCGGGCGCGCGACAACCAGGTGAACGTGGATGGGGCAGACGCGGTGGACAACTCGGTGAACGGCATCCGCTCCACCCTCTCCCAGGAAGGGGTGCAGGAGTTCCAGATTATCAACAACAGCTATGCTCCGGAATACGGGCGGGCGTCCGGGGGCGTGGTGAACATCATCACCAAGTCGGGGACCAACCAGTTCCACGGCGACGTGTTCGGCTACCTGCGCAACCGCAAGCTGCAGGCGGTGAACCCCTTCAGCAATGTTTCCAATCCGGCGTACACGCGGGTGCAGGCGGGAACGGCGTTCGGCGGGCCGATAGTAAAGGATAAGACGTTCTACTATTTCTCTTTCGAAACAACGCGGCGGCATGAGACCGGCTTTTCCAACATCGGC
>JBLMXE010000253.1:0-4448 GCA_050257615.1 Chlamydiota bacterium
ATTTGTAATTAGTGTCACCAGATCGGGTGGTGTAACAGTGGTCTTCGACAGGGAAGGCCCAACCCACCTCCGACGGCGGGCAAAGGTGCGAATCCGCGAAGAGTAGCTAACATTCGCCCACATTCGCGGTTACTTCGTTCATCGCAGCAATTAGCTGCTCGGCCGCCCAAGTGATTTGTTCTGCTGAAATCACTGCGGGCGGGGCGATCAGCAGATGGTCGCCGGCATAGCCGTCCACGCAGCCCTGCATGGGATAAACCAGCAAGCCGCGCGCGCGCGCAGCCTGGCCGACGCGGCCTGCGAAATTGAGTTCCATGGGGAAAGGTTGTTTGGTTTTCTTGTCGGCCACGAACTCAATTCCCCACAGCAGGCCGATGCCCCGCACATCACCGACCGCCGGTAGATCGCGCAGGCCTTCGAGCGCGGGTTTCAGTGCCGAGCCCGCCGTCCCTTGGGCGGAAGCCGCCAGCACCAGTTTGTGCTCGCGAATGTGCTGCAGCACGGCCCGGCCTACCGCGACCGAAATCGGGTGGGCGTTGTAGGTGAAGCCGTGGGTAAAGCTGCCAGAGCCGTTGGCGATGGCGTCTACCACGTGGGCCCTGGCAATGACGGCGCCCAGGGGCGCGTAGCCGCTGGACATGCCTTTGGCGGTCACAATAATGTCGGGGGTGATGTCCCAGTGCTCGACGGCAAAGGTACGCCCGGTGCGTCCCATGCCGGTCATCACCTCATCCGCAATGAGCAGCACGCCGTGGCGGCGGCAGATGGCGGCAATTTCCTGCAGATAACCCTGTGGCGGAACGGCCGCCCCCAGCGTCGCCCCGCTCACCGGCTCAAAGATGAAGGCAGCGGCTTCGTCCTTGCTTGCGGACAGCGCACGCTCCAGTTCGCCCGCATAGTGCTGCCCGCAATTCTTAGAGTCGTAGCGGCAACGAAAGCAATAAGGCAGCGAGACCTGCTCAAACTCACGCACCATGGGGAGGTAGATCTGGCGGCGGCGCGGATTCCCGGAAACCGCCAGCGCGCCCAGCGTGGCTCCGTGGTAACTCTGGCGGCGGCTGAACACCTGGAAGCGCTGCTTCTGCCCGATTTCCACCTGGTACTGGCGGGCCAGCTTGAGGGCACTCTCCACCGCTTCCGAGCCGCCGCAGGTGAAAAAGACGGCTCCGCCGCGGAAGTTCGGCCCTGCAAACTCCAGCAACTCGCGCGCGTAATCCTCCGCCACGGGCGTTGTGAACTGGCTGGTGTGGACGAATTCCAGAGCGCGGGCCTGCTCGCTCATGGCGTCGGCAATTTCGCGCACGCCGTGGCCGATCAGGTTCACGGCAGCAGAGCCGGCGAAGTCCAGATACTGCTTGCCCTCCGAATCCCAGAGCAGCGCTCCTTCTCCGCGCACGGCAGCGGGAAACGTCTTGCTGAAAGAGCGACGGAACACGGAAGAGCGGGGCTGAGACGGCGGGGGATTGGACACGCAGGGATTATGTGGTGGGCGCACGGGCGAAGTCAAAAACCGGTGCCGCAGATTCACCCGGATCAAAAAATCCCCGGGGCTCGTAAATTCGTAGCACCGCCGTTTCGGCGGCAGTCGGTGCGGGCGTCCCGCCCGCACCAGCGAGGGCGAGAGGCCCTCTCAACAGCCGGCAAGATGCCGGCGCCACAAACTCGTGCGGCCATGACGCACGCGGACATAGACGTGTCTATTCGAGTACCGCCGGTCCTAATCCACACGCAACTGGGTTAATCTGCGGTGAGCATGGGAGTTCGCCAGAGAATCCTGAGGCTATTGCGGCCGTCGCACGAGCACAGCGCGCTCTCGGCCACGGTACTGCTGATGGGCGCGGTCATGCTTTCGCGGGTGATCGGTTACTTCCGAGAAGCCTACATCGCCTACGCTTTCGGAGCCGGCCACGCCACGGACGCCTACGTCGCCGCCTTCACCCTCCCCGACTGGCTCAACTACCTGGTAGCCGGGGGCACCGCCTCTATCACTTTCATTGCTATTTACACGCGCTTCCTAGCGGAAAAGCGGGAAGACGAGGCACAAAAAACATTTTCCATCATCATCACCGTGATGACGGTGGTGCTGGGAACTGGGATCGCACTGGCAGAAATTTTCACCGCTCCCATTGAGCGGCACCTTTTCCCTCATTTTGATCCGGCTCAACTGCAGCTTTGCGTGCACTTGACGCGCATTCTGCTCCCGGGACAGGTGTTTTTTTACGTTGGTGGCGTGGTCTCGGCGGTGCTGCTGTCGCGGCGGCTGTTTCTGCTGCCCGCCTTCGGCCCGCTGCTCTACAACGTGTTCATTATCCTGGGCGGGGTGGTGCTGGGGAACCGCATAGGAATTGCCTCCCTGGCTTACGGTGCGTTGCTGGGGAGTTTTGTGGGACCGTTCCTGATCAATGCCATCGGAGCGCGGCGTGTGGGCACCGGCTACCGGCCTTCGTTTGATCTGAGTAACGCCGCTTTTCGTGAATGGGTCAAGCTTTCCATTCCGCTCATGCTGGGAGTCTCGCTGGTCACCGCCGATGACTGGATCCTGCGCTACTTCGCCTCCGGGGGAGCCGGCGACATCACCCGCCTGAACTACGCCAAACGGCTGTTCCTGGTGCCGATTGCGGTGCTGGGCCAGGCGACCGGCCAGGCCTCGCTGCCGTTTTTTGCCCGGCTGTTCAGCGAGAAGCGACTGCAGGAATTCCGCGATACGGTGAACAACTCGGTGTACCGCATCAGCGCGGTCTCTTTCCTGGCAACCGCCTGGATGATGGCCGCCGCCCTGCCGCTCATTGACCTGGTGTACCGGCGCGGGCGGTTTACCTTCATGGATTCGCAGGAAACCGCGCTCTACTTCTTCTGGTTCGCCATTTCGCTGGCCTTCTGGTCAGCACAGGCGCTGTATGCGCGAGCCTTCTACGCCGCCGGCGACACGCTCACCCCCATGATCGCCAGCACTATCATCACGGCGGCGTCGCTACCGATGTACGGCGCGCTGTTCCGGGCCTTCGGGGTAATGGGACTGACCATCGCATCGGATATCGGCATCTTCGCCAACACGGCTGCTTTGGCTCTGCTGCTGCACCGGCGCAAGCTGGTGATGACCTCCGCCCTGCCATGGAAAGAACTGGGCAAAGCGGCGTTCACTTCGCTGTTCGCCCTGGCCCTGAGCTATGGGGTGGCGCGATCTGTCACCCTGAAGGGGAGCCGGGGAGCGGACTTCCTGCGCCTGTTCCTAGTCTCGATCACCTGGGCGGCGGCGGTGGCTATGGGCCTGTGGGCTACACGCTCGGAGTTGCCGGGCGCATTACGCAAACGCGGACAACGGACCACGTATCCACACGTGGCGGAGAAGCACGCAGAGGAGATGAGCGCGGGGATAGAACCGTAAAACCAGTGGTCAGTTGCCAGTGGTCAGTTGCCAGTTGTCAGTGGCCAGTTCGCGGCACTCGGCAGTCCGCAGTCCGCAGTCGGCGAAAGGCAACTCACTTTACCGCCAAGTGCCAAGTGCTAAATGCTAAGTGCTGGTTTAAAAAAGTTTCGGGCGCCGCGAACGGGCGCCCGATGAGAGAACGTTATTCGGCGTGCGGGGACACGAGCGTGACCACTTGCCCCGCTCTGCCGGCGCGAGCTAGTTGGTGGCGCCGGCGCGAGCGGCGCTCATCGCGGGCGCTTCCACGTCCTTGGCGTCACCGTTGGCCTTTTGCCCGGGTTTGCGAATGTCAATGCCGCCCTTGAAGAAGGCGCCATCTTCAATGCTGATGCGGGCAGCAATCACGTCGCCGGTCAGCGAACCGTCATTGCGGATGTCCACACGGTCGCTGGCGGTCAAGTTGCCGCGCACTTTGCCCAGCACCACGATTTCGCGGGCGTTGATGTTGGCGGCCACCACGCCGTTGCGTCCAATGGTGACCCGATTGCCGGCCAGGTTGATGGAACCTTCCACCCGCCCGTCAATGTAAAGAGACTCCGACCCCGTCACCTCGCCCTTGATGACCAGCGATTTGCCGATCGTGGCCTGCTCGGCGGTGGTGCCCACCGTGCTCGGACGGCTGACCGGAGCCGGCGCGCTCTCGGGAGCAGAGGAGGAAACCGATGGAGATACCGGACGCTCCGCTTCGGGGCTGAACGGCTTCGGGCTAGGAGTTGGCTGATTAGTGGGCTTCCACATGTTCAAGATAAATCCTTTCTCTTTGGTTGAAGTAAGGTGGCGCTTCCAGCCATATTTGGGAGTCTTTAACTCCGCATTCTACCCTGCAGGTCCAAGCCGCGAGTTGTGGAAATCACGGCCCCCTGAGGAAAACTGCCCGGCTGTTAACGGCACGCCGCGCTCACCACATCTGAACCAGCCCGCCGTGCTGCTTCAGCATTCACTTTGAGGCAGCGAATGGTTGCAGGCGGCAAAGGCCCTATCCCCATGTTGGCTTCGCGCTTACGATAGAGTAAGTGAGAAT
>JBLMXE010000254.1:0-13290 GCA_050257615.1 Chlamydiota bacterium
GGCGCTCCTGGATGATTTCCATGTGCAGAAGTCCCAGGAAGCCGCAGCGGAAGCCGAAGCCCAGGGCAACCGAACTTTCCGGCTCGAAGAAAAAGGACGAGTCGTTGAGCCGCAGCTTTTCGAGCGCTTCACGCAAAGCGGTGTGCTCGTGGGCGTCCACCGTGTAGAGGCCGGCGAACACCATGGGCTTGATGTCTTCGAAACCGGGCAGCGGCTCGAGGGCGGGCCGCGCGTCATCGGTGATGGTGTCGCCGATCTTGCTATCAGCCACGTTCTTGATGTTGGCGATCAGGAAACCGACTTCGCCGGCCTCCAGCATGTCTATCTCAACCGGCTTGGGCGTCAGCACCCCCAAAGTTTCGACTTCGAAAACTCGCCCGTTCCACCACAGGCGAATTTTCTGGCCCTTGCGCAGCGTGCCGTGGAAGACGCGGGCCAGCACCACCACGCCGCGGTACGGGTCAAACCAGGAGTCGAAGACCAGCGCCTGCAACGGACTATCCGGCGAGCCCTTGGGCGGTGGAATGCGGTGCACGATGGTTTCCAGCACCTCGGGAACGCCTTGCCCGGTCTTGGCGCTGATCAGCAAGGCGTTGGAGGCGTCCAAACCGACCGCGCCTTCGATCATCTCCTTGGTGCGGCCAATGTCGGCGCTGGGCAGGTCAATCTTGTTGATCACGGGGATGATTTCCAAGCCGTGATTGATGGCCAGGTAGGAGTTGGCCAGGGTCTGCGCTTCCACGCCCTGCGAGGCGTCCACTATCAGCAGCGCGCCTTCGCAGGAGGCCAGCGAGCGGGAAACTTCGTAGGAAAAGTCCACGTGGCCGGGGGTATCAATCAGGTTGAGCTGGTAAGTTTCGCCGTCCTTGGCCTGGTACATCATGCGCACGGCATGGGCCTTGATGGTGATGCCGCGTTCCCGCTCCAGGTCCATGGCGTCGAGCACCTGGGCCTGCATTTCGCGCGCCGAGAGCGCCCCCGTCAGCTCCAGCAGGCGATCCGCCAGCGTGGATTTGCCGTGGTCAATGTGCGCGATGATTGCGAAATTGCGGATACGAGCGCGGTCCATCGAGGTGGTGGGAACAAATCAATTTTAACAGGTCAGCATTTAGCAATTAGCACTTAGAGCATTTAGCCAAGAGATTGTGTGGAAGCCCCGGACTTTAGTCCGGGGGATTCAGGGCTGAATAGGTCTGGGCTTTAGCCTCTGCGTTCACCTGGTACAACCAGGCTTTCACAGCCGGCGAAACACTCTCACGCGGTAGCCATCCTCATCCGAAGACATCACCTCGCTCCATTCTGCTGATCCGGGCGCGCTTTGCCGCTGGCTGTCGGGGAATTCAGCAATCATGCACACCTTGGGCTGGCTTGCTGGGATATTCATTACAATTGCGCCCTGCACCAACTCTGCCTGGCAGGTGCGTTCCCCGGGGATAACCATCTCACGCCGCAGTGCAATCAGCCTCCGATACCACTCAAGCATTTCCTGGTGTTGGTTTTGCTGACCACTGATCACTGACCACTGACCACTGCTTACCGGCCACCGCAACTTTGAATTCTCGAACGTCTGCGGATCCTGGGGATCGGGAACAGAGCCATTGAAAGCTTCGAAATGTTCGAACTCCTTGCGCCGACCCTCGCTGACCGCCTTCTGCAGCCCGGGATCGCCATAGTCGGTGAAGAACTGGAAGGGCGTTGTTTCGCCGTACTCCTGGCCCATGAACACCAGGGGAGTGTGCGGCGCCAGCAGCAGGAGGGCGGCCACCAGCTTGCAGGCCCCGCGCGACACCAGCGCGTCCAGGCGCTCGCCGCCGGCTCGGTTGCCGACCTGGTCGTGATTTTGTGTACAGATCACGTGCTGGGGAAGGGGAATGCCGTCGGCCGGGGTACCACGCCGGCGCCCATGCCAAAATGTGAACGGCTCGCCCTGAAAAACGAACCCCTCATTCAGCGCCCGCACCATCTGTTCTTTGCGGCCGAAATCCTGGTAGTAGCCTTCGTGCTCGCCGGTCAAATACGCGTGTATGGCGTGGTGGAAGTCGTCGCTCCAAACCGCGTCCATTCCGAACCCGCCCTGGCAGCACGGCAGAACATCGCGGCGGTCGTTCTCGTCGGTTTCGGCGATCACGCAAACTCGGCGTCCCAGTTCCCCCGCCAGTCGTTGCACGTTCTCCTGGATTTCGGCCAGGATATGCAGGGGCGAGTCATCCTTAATGGTTTGCGTGGCATCCAGGCGCAGGCCGTCGAGGTGGTACTCGCGAACCCAGTAAAGTGCGTTCTCTACCACGTAGCGGCGCACTTCCTCACAGCCCCGGTCGTCGTAATTAATGGCGTCACCCCATGGGGTTGTGTGGTGATGGGTGAAATACGGCCCAAACAGCCGCAGGTAGTTGCCTTCGTTACCCAGGTGGTTGTAAACCACGTCGAGCATCACCGCCAGTCCGGCGCGGTGGGCGGCATCCACCAGGCTCTTCAGTCCCTCGGGGCCGCCGTAGCTGGCCTGCACCGCGTACAGCGACACGCCGTCGTAGCCCCAGTTGTGCCGGCCAGGAAACGCTGCCACCGGCATCAACTCAATTACAGAGATGCCGAGCGACTTCAGATAATTCAGCCGCTGAATGACGCCGTCGAAGGTGCCTTCCGGGCTGAACGTGCCGATGTGCAGCTCATAGATGATGTAGTCGCGCAGTTCGACCCCGCGCCAACCGGCATCGTGCCAGGTAAAGGCGCCGGGATCAATAATCGCGGTCGGGCCGTGCACCCCCTCCGGCAGCAGGCGCGAAATCGGGTCAGGCAGAGGCTTGTGATCATCGAGAATATAGAAATAGCGATCACCCGCCCGGGCGGAAGCTTGGGCGCTGAAAGTGCCATCCTTAGCGCGCCGCATGGGCAGGTCGGGGCCTCCAACCAGGCGAAGGTTGACCTGCCGGGCATGGGGCGCCCACACGCGAAATTCCGCTGTACCGTCTGCCAGGGTGGCTCCGTACATGCGATTCAGGGTAGCCGATTTCATCGGAAATTTGATGCTGGGGGCCGCGAGCGCGCCAACTCCCAGCCGAAAAATTCATTCGCCGCGGATCAACGCGGATTAACACAGATTAAGCACTTGGCACTTGGCAGTTAGCATTTGGCCCCTGAATTTCCCAGGTTGCTCCAATTACCCAGGTACAAACTTCACTGGCTAAATGCCAAGTGCTAATTCCTAAGTGCAGTTTTTCGGGTAAAAGTACAATGCTGCCATGTTCCTGATCCTGGCTTCTTCTTCGCCGCGGCGGCTGGAGTTGCTGCGGGCGGCGGGAATCGAGTTCACGGTGGAGTCGGCCGATTTGCCCGAGATTCCGCACCCCGGCGAGCCCCCGCAGCAGTTTGCCGAGCGCATGGCGCGGGAGAAAGCGCATGTCGTGGCGCAGCGCCATCGCAATCCCGGCGAATGGGTGCTGGCTGCCGATACGGTCGTCTTCGTGAATGGCGAAATCCTGGGCAAGCCCGCCGACGCACCCGATCCTGCGGCCGACGCCGCCCGCATGCTGCGCCTGCTGTCGGGGCGCGAGCACTGCGTGATCACAGGTGTGTGTTTGCTGTCGTTAGCCGGTGGTCGTTCGTCGCTGGCAAAACCGGTGCCCTCCAGCGCGCCTAACGACCAACGACCAGCGACCAACGACTTCTTCGACGTCCGCTCTGAGACCACCCGCGTGTGGATGGACGCGCTCAGCGAAGAGGACATCCGCGACTACATTGCCACGGGTGAACCCATGGACAAAGCCGGCGCCTATGCCATCCAGGGCCGCGCCTCGCGCTGGATTCCCCGCATCGAGGGCTGCTATTTCAACGTGGTGGGCTTGCCCGTGCCGTTGGTGTACCGCATGCTGAGGGAGCGCGGAGTCGTTTGCTGAAAACAGAGAACCTTCAGATTCAGGAAGGTGTGCGCGCGAAAGAACGTGAAAATACTTCCGGGGGAGGGAAGCAGAAGGGACCCGGCAAGGCCGTTTTACTTCTTTTCCGTGCCCTGTTCGCCTTCTTTCATGGACGACTTGAAATTGCGGATCCCCTCGCCCAATCCCTTGCCCAGATCGGCCAGTTTGCTGGGTCCGAAAATGAGCAGCGCAATGGCCGCAATGATGAGTAGTTCAGGCAAACCTATTTTGCCGCCAAACATGTGTTCCTCCACCGGGGAGGGGTGGCCCGGCGCGCTCGCGAGCGCAGTGAAATTGCAGGAATTCCCCTGTTGAGATTTTAGGTCAGGCGGGGAGCGGAGTCAAAGTAGCTACATAGCTGACTGGCTAACTAGCTGCCTGGCGTATATAGGGCTTCGGCCAGCCAGCTAGAAGGCCAGTCAGCTAGCCAGCTTCGCTCACGCCGCCTCAATCAGCATGGCGATCAGCGCCGCCCGGCGCGGCAGTTCCTCTATGATCACCGACTCATTGAAGGCGTGGGCGCCTTCTCCGACTCCCCCCAAGCCGTCGAGGGTGGGCACGCCCAGCGCGGCAGTGAAGTTGCCGTCCGAGGCGCCGCCGGTGGATGCTTCTTCCAGCTTCCAATCGAGCCCGGTGGCGATTTCGCGCGCCTTGCCATAGAGCGCGGCTACCCCCTTGGTGCGCTCCATAGGCAGGCGGTTAATGCCCCCGGTTAGGTGCAGCCGGCACTTCCGGTTGTGGGGCCGCAAGGTGCGCAGCTTTTTGTCTATGTAGGCGGCGTCACGCACGCGGGCGATGCGCACATCAATCACGGCGGAAGCTTCCGCTGCCACCACGTTGCTGCGCGTGCCGCCCTCGATTACTCCGGCGTTGACCGAGATGCCAAGTTTCAAATCCGTAAATCCGGAAAGCTTCACGATCTGCCGGGCCAGTTCCACCACGGCGCTGGCGCCTTCCTGGGGAGAGATGCCGGCATGAGCGGGCACGCCGGTGACCTTGAGGTGGTACTCCCCCACTCCCTTGCGTGCCGTCTTGACTGCGCCCTTGCGCCCCAGAGAGGGCTCCATAATCAGCACGCCCGCGGACTGGCGGGCCAAGCGCTCGATGAGGGCGCGCGAAGTGTGGCTGCCAACTTCCTCGTCGGTATTCAGCAGGACGGTGACCGGGCGCGAGAGTTTGCCGCGCACCTCGCGCAGCGCGGCAAGTGCGTGCAGCATCAGGGTGACTCCCGACTTCATGTCGTAGCTGCCCGGCCCCCAGGCGCGCCCTTGCGTCACTCGCCAGGGCATTTTGGCCAGCGTGCCCAGTGCCCAGACGGTGTCGAAGTGGCCCAACAGCATGACCGGGCCCTGTGAATTTGCGCCGGCAAAATCCACCTGCAGGTGATTGCCGCGCTCACTCTGGCGATGAAACTTGGGCTGGCCGCCGGCAGCGGCGAACTGCTCGGCCAGAAACTCCCCCAGTCTGTCCACGGCCGCTTTATCGTCGCTGGGCGATTCCAACTCCACCATCTGCCGCAGGGTTTCGACCATTGCCTCGCGCCGCTGCTGCAGGAACCCCAGCAGATCGGCCGCGCCAGTTTCCATCTTCTTGCTTGCCATCAATCTCCTCAAACACCAAATTCATTCACCACAGAGACACAGAGGCACAGAGTTGATAATTGACCGTTTCCAATTGACGACTTGATCCGCGCCGATCTGCGTTGATCGGCGGAGAAGAAGTTCGTTCCGTCGGCGGGAGGCGCCTTCTGGTCAAATTCGTCAATCGAAAATCGTCAATCGTCAATTCCGTTGTTCCCCTGCAGTATAATCTTCGCTTTCAGCGAGAAGAGAGCATGACGCAAACGGCACCCCCAACCGAGGTGAAAGCGGCGGAGCACACCACGCTGGACATTGCCGCCATCCAGCGCATCCTGCCGCACCGCTACCCGTTTCTGCTGATTGACCGGGTCGTGGACCTGACGCGCAAACAGCGCATCGTAGCCATCAAGAACGTGAGCGCCAACGAGCACTTCTTCGCCGGGCACTTTCCCGGGTTCCCCATTATGCCGGGAGTGCTGATTGTGGAAGCCATGGCCCAGGCCGGAGGCGCGCTGCTGCTCACCGAAATTGCCGACCGCGAGCACAAATTGATGGTGTTTACCGGCATCGAGCGCGCCCGCTTCCGCCGCCCGGTGGTCCCGGGAGACCAGTTGCGGATCGAGGTGGAAGTGCTGGCCTGGCGTCAGACAGCGGTGCGCATGCAGGGCAAGGCCTACGTGGGCGAGAAGCTGGCGGCCGAAGCGGTGGTGACCTGCCAGTTGGTGGACCGGTCGCGGGCAGAAGGTAAGTCGCGAGCAGCAGCACAAGAGGGTAACAACGGGGAATAGACTTGCCGCCTGCCAAGACTACAGACGAAATCATCGCAAAGCGCCAGCCGCGGGCGGTCCGCCCGGTGATTCATCCCACAGCTCTGGTGGACCCGGATGCCCGGATTCCCGCTTCCTGCCGCATCGGCCCCTACTGCGTGGTGGGTGCCGAAGTGGAGATGGGTGAGCACTGCGAACTGGTGGCTCACGTGGTGCTTGAAGGGCCCACCCGCCTGGGTTCGCATAACCGCATTTTCCCCTTCGCCTCGGTCGGGCAGCCGCCGCAAGACCTGAAGTTTGCCGGTGAAAAAACGCGTTTGGTAATCGGCGACCACAACCAGATCCGCGAATTCGTCACCCTGCACCGTGGCACTGTGGGCGGCGGAGGCGTAACCCGTATCGGCAGCCACACTCTCATTATGGCTTACGCCCACGTGGCCCATGATTGCGTAATCGGCGACCACGTGATCCTGGCCAATGCCGCCACCCTGGCTGGGCATGTGACGGTTGAAGACTGGGCCACGGTGGGCGCGCTCTGCCCCGTACACCAGTTCGTGCGTATCGGTACCTATTCCTTCATTGGCGGCGGCACCACCATCACCAAGGACGTCCTGCCCTTCTCCAAGACCGTCGCCGCCCGCGACTCCCATGCCTATGGCCTTAATGCTATTGGCTTGGAGCGGTACGGCTTCAACCGCGATCGCATCCGGAAACTGCATCACGCCTTCAAACTGCTGCTGGCCTCCAAGCTCAACACCTCGCAAGCCCTGGAAAAGCTCAAATCGGAAGGAAGCCTGGGCGAAGATGTTGAACTGCTGGTGCGCTTCATTGAGAGCTCGGAGCGGGGAATTATCAAATAGTGGCCAGTTGCCAGTTGTCAGTTGCCAGTTAATCGGGCCAAAGTGAATTCCGCGGGAGAAGTTGCAGGGGGGCAGTCGTACAAAGACTTGATTGCTTGGCAGAAGGCGATGGACTTTGTCGCCGTGGTCTATACAGCAACAAAACACTTTCCCAAAGACGAGCTCTACTGCTTAACGAGCCAGCTTCGTCGGTCGGCCCTTTCGATCCCAAGTAATATTGCAGAGGGCCAGGGGCGCTTGACCGCAGGCGAATTCCGGCAATTCCTGGGGCACGCTCGAGGTTCGTTGTTGGAGGCAGAAACTCAGATTGAAGTGGCTCGGAAATTGAATTACCTGACAGCCGACGAGGCAGACAACCTGCTCCGGAGTTCAGCTGAGGTAGGGAAAGTCCTTAACGGATTGCTCGCTTCAATTTGACACCCATGCAATTCTTGCGACGGCTCAACTGGCAACTGACAACTGGCAACTGACAACTTTCCTATGGAGCGCATTGGACTCATCGCCGGCAACGGCAAGTTTCCCATGCTCGTGCTCGACGCCGCCCGGGCGCGCGGCGCTGAGGTGGTGGTGGCCGCCATCAAGGAAGAGACTTTTCCCGAGATCGAGGCGCACGGTGCGGCCGCGGTTTACTGGATGTCGCTGGGTGAGTTGGGCCGCCTGATAGACACCTTCAAACGTGAAGGCGTGCGCCGCGCCATCATGGCCGGCCAGGTCAAACACAAGCAGATTTTTTCCAGCATTCGGCCCGACTGGCGCCTGGCCAAGCTGCTGCTTTCCCTGGGCACGCGCAACACCGATTCGCTGCTGGGCGCAGTGGCCAAGGTGCTGGCCGATGAAGGCATCACCCTGGAAGATTCCACCAGCTTCCTGCAGCCTTTGCTGGCGCGTGCCGGCCTGCTTACCCGCCGCGCGCCTGCGGAAGCGGAACAAAAAGACATCGCCTATGGCCGGCAAGTGGCGCGGCATTTGGCGCAATTCGATATTGGTCAGACGGTGGTGGTGGCGGAGGCGGCCTGCGTAGCCGTGGAAGCCATGGAAGGAACGGACGCCACCATCGAGCGCGCCGGTCGCCTGATGGCCGCGCTGGAAGGTGAATCGTCCACCCTGCGCCGGCATCTAACCGTCGTCAAAGTTGCCAAACCGAATCAGGACATGCGCTTTGACGTGCCCGTGGTGGGTGTGAAGACCATTGAAGTCATGCGTCAGGCGGGCGCTACCTGTCTCGCGCTGGACGCGGGTAAATGCCTGCTGTTGGATGGCGATGCCGTCCTGACCGCTGCGGACGCGGCAGACATCTGCATCATCGCTGATGCCTAGGAGGAGTCCATGCCAGAATCCGGCCCGCAAATCGAGGAAAGATCTCGCATTGCTGATCAACTGAAGCGTGCCTTTGAAGGCGATGCCTGGCACGGGCCGGCGGTGCTGGAAGTATTGGAGGGCGTGGAGGCGCACGCCGCCGCCAGCAAGCCGATAGCCGGCGCTCACAGCATCTGGGAACTGGTGCTGCACATCGCCGCCTGGGATGGCGCCATTTGCCGCCGCATGGAGGGTCAGGCGCTGCAGCTTTCGCCCGAGCAGGATTTTCCGCCCGTCAAAGATACCAGCGACTCCGCTTGGCGTAGCGCCCTCGACACTCTCAAACAGCGCCATGCCGATTTGATTCAAGGGGTGCTGGCCATGCCCGACTACCGACTGACCTCGCAGGTGCCGGGCAAAGATTACGACTTCTACCACATGTTGCACGGGGCGGTGCAGCACGAACTCTACCATGCCGGGCAGATCGCCTTGCTGAAGAAAGTTGCCGGCTGAGTTTGTCCCACGCCACACACGATCGCGGTTTTTGGAGCAACTCGCGCAGTTCGCCGCCGACTCCTACCTGGGTAGGGCCATGAAAGCTCCTGTCGCACTTCTCGCCGTCTTTACCATGCTGCTAGTCCCGCTGGCGCAGGCTCAGGACAACCGGCAGCCGCTCCACACCTTCAGCGGCTGTCTTACCGCCGCAAATGGGCTTCTATTGCTGCAGCAATCCGCGGGACATGCTTATGCTCTCCACGGCAACACCCAAAAAATGGACAAGTACCTGGACCATAGCATCCAGGTGCAAGGCACGCCGGAGAAGCCGCGCCATCCAAAGGCAATCGGCGCTGCCCTGCAAGTGAAAAGCTGGAAGGTTACGGGCGAATGTCACCTCGATGTATCGTCCCTGTCGCGGGAGAGCCCGGCCTGGAAAAAGAGCGGCGTGCCCGCGGTTGCAGTGCCGGGCCAAGCCGGACCAGAGGCCACGGCGGCGCCTGTAACCAGCAACCGGTCGGTGGGCGAGCCTACCCCGCCCTCCGATGTGGAACGCAACCGCGTTCCTCCCCCGCCCCCAGCGCAGCCCGGCCAGCCTCCTGTGCCTGAAGACGCCGGTCAAAATCCCACAGCAGCCAACAAAATCGCCATAGCGGCCCAGCGGGCGCAAATCGGCACTCATAACGGCACGCTGGGAGTGCCCGGCAAGCCGGGAGCCGGAACACTCGCTTCGCAGCAATCTCGGGCCCATCCTTCCGCAGTCGTAAAAATGGATGGGGAAGAGTTCCAGCCGGCAAAGGTGACCATCGTCGCGGGCCAGACTGTAGAGTGGAAGAACACCACCAGCGATCCACACACCGTTACCCTGGTGCCGGACAAGGCGCTGGTTCCGTCCGACGTTGCTCTTCCCAAGAACGCCCAGCCTTTCGATTCCGGAACTATTCCCGCAGGCATGACCTTCGTCCACACCTTCAGGGTTCCCGGAACCTACCGCTACTACTGCACGCTGCACGAGGGCAATGGCATGGTGGGCGAGGTGATCGTCAGATGAAAATCACCAGTCGGCCCGGAGATCGGAAGCTATAATCGCCCCATGTGGCGGGCTGCCCGACAATCTGGGTTCGTGTGGGCCGCGGCGGTCCTGCTGCTGGCGGGCAGCGCCTGGACACAAGCGAGGCGGCAGAATTGGCCAAGCCCGGCATCGGTGGTGATCGTCACCGATGTCTTGCCGGAACCCATAGCCCACACCCCCTATCACTTTCAGCTGGTAGCGCGTGGGGGAACCCCGCCCTATACCTGGCAGCTGGAAAAAGGCAAGTTGCCCCCCGGTCTGCATCTGGATGCTAAGGCAGGAACGATCACCGGTATGCCCCAGGCGGCAGAGGAGTTGGTTTTGACGGTGCAGGTGAGCGATTCCGCCGAGCCGGCTCACGTGGCCACCCGCGAGGTCAAGGCCAGAGCCGTGCCCGCCTTGCAAATGGAATGGCTCCGTCACCCGGCTTTGGAGAACGACGGCATTTATGGGGCGGTCAAGGTCGCCAACCCGGGCAAAGATCCCTACGATCTGACTTTCATCATCGTGGCCGTCAATGAGATCGGCAAAGCATTCGCTCTGGGATACCAGCACTTCACCTTGCGCCCCAAGGCCGAGCAGGAAATTTCCTTCGGTTCCAGCCTGCCGCTGGGCACCTATATCGTGCACGCCGACGCCGTGGGTGAGATTGCCGCCAAGGATGTGATCCGGCGTGCCCGGCTGCAGACTCCCGAACCGCTGGTGAAGAAGTGATATCTTTGACCGTTTCCCATCTTGTTCCCTGAAAGCCCGATTAACGTAGCGGTTGTTGGAGCCGGCGCCTTCGGGCGCAATCATGCCCGCGTGTATCGCCAACTGGAGCAGGCGGGCGAACCGGTGCGTCTGGCCGCTATAGCCGACCTGGACGCGGCACGGGCCACGGCGCTGGCGCGCGAATCGGGCCCGAAAGTCATTGCTTTCAGCAACATCGGGGAACTGATCGCGCGGGGCAGTATTCAGGCCGCGTCGGTTGCCGTGCCCACGGTTGCGCATCTTGAAGTGGCTGCGCGGCTGATGGCGGCCGGCATTGACGTGTTGATCGAGAAGCCGCTGGCGGCCACGCTGGCCGACGCCGACCAGTTAATCAGCCTGGCAAAGCAGCATGATCGCATCGCCCAGGTCGGCCACCTGGAGCGCTTCAATCCGGCGGTGCAGGCCACCCTGCCCCTCATCACCCGCCCCATGTTCTTCGAGGTCCACCGCTTGAGCGTCTTCAGCCCGCGCTCGCTGGATATTGACGTGGTGCTCGACCTGATGATCCACGACCTTGATGTCGTGCTCGCGATGGTGAACTCCCCGCTTAAGGGGGTGCATGCCGTCGGCCTGCCCATTCTTTCCCGGCAGGTGGATATCGCCAACGTGCGCATGGAGTTCGAGTCCGGCTGTGTGGCCAACTTTACCGCCAGCCGTGTGAGCACGGAAAAGGTGCGCAAGCTGCGCTTTTTCCAGCCGCGGCAGTACGTTTCCGTGGATTATTCGCGCCAAGACGTGCTGGTTTTCACGGTGGTGCCCGATGCGGGCGCAACTGGAGCAGCGGTTCCGGGCACCCCAGGCTCTCCCATTCAGGTGCTCAAGCCGGAAGTGAAGACGCAGGAACCTCTGCAGGCCGAGCTGCGGGCGTTTGTAGAGGTGGTGCGCCGCCGCTCCCGGCCCCTGGTTAACCTTGAGGATGGTCGGCGCGCCCTGGCTGCCGCTTTGGAGATTCAAGCTGCCATGCGCGAGCATAGCCAGAAGGTAAATCTGAATGTTCTGGGCGCGGGGAACTGATTTTTTGCGGCGCGGGCGCCCTCGCCCGCCAGGTGTAGTTAACTCCCTGGGATACGGCGGTTAGGCCAAGTACTTCTGTGCTTTAGCCAACCCGGCCTTTAGTGCGAAAATAGGCCCGGGTGTTCTCAAGTCCGGCCCGGCACCGAACATCGCATATTGTTTTGAATTAGCAGTCTGATGGCCTCAACGGAAATTCCGCCCCGCAAGCCGTTTCTGCCGCCCCCGCTCTATTCGGCAGGAAGGGGGGCAAGTGTAGAATCACCCCCGCGCCCAGGCTCGGCGGCGCTGCCGGTCCCCAAGTTTCTGATCTCCCTGCAGGACGAACTGGAACGCTCCCACCGGCGGGAGGCCTTCTGGATGTCGGTGTTGGTCCATCTGGTGGCTCTGGTAGCGTTTGTGAATGGCGCCAGGTTATTTCCTAAGCGGCAGGTCCTGGTGCCAACCAGCACGGAGATCCTGCAACACCACGAATACACTTTCCTGGTACTGCCACCCGACCTGCAGAAGAATGTTCCCCAGCCCCACACTAGCGTTCTTTCCGATAAGAACCGGGTAGCGACTTCGAGGCAGCCGGTGATTGATCGCAAAGTGCTGCAGCATATCCTGGCTGGCGGCGCAAAAGGAACGGCAAGCGTCAAGGTGCATCAGCTCCAGCCGAAATTTTCGCCGGCAGTAAACTCGGCCAAGCTGGAGCCGCAGGCGAGGACGGAAGTAGCGGCTGCGGTTCCGCCCGCTCCCATCCACCCCGGCCAACCGGAGATGACCAGCGTGCCGGCGGCGACTTCAGCACCGGCGCTGCCCACGGCCGCGCAACCTGCTCCCGGACCTGTCTCCGGTACGCCGCTGGGAGCCACAGGCAGCGCGGGCGGCGGCACGGCGGAAAACGGCATCAACGCCGCCCAGACGCAAGCGGCCAGCCGGAGCAACGTGGACGTGCTCAGCGACACCATGGGCGTGGACTTCGGCCCCTATCTCAGCCGGGTGCTGCGCGCAGTTCGCGTCAATTGGTTCAACCGCATTCCGGAGTCGGCCCGCGCCCCCCTCATGAAGAAGGGCAAAGTCTCCATTCAGTTCGATATTTTGAAGACCGGGCAAATCGCCGCCATGGAAGTAGTGGGCACCTCCGGGGATCCATCCCTGGACGGCGCTGCCATCGGCGGCATCAACCAATCTGGCCCCTTTCCCCCGCTTCCCCCGCAGTTTCAGGGACGATATCTGGCCTTGCGCTTCCACTTCTTCTACAACCCGGACAACAACGATTTGAGGTTCGGGAAATAGTCCTGCCGGTTTTCCGGCGGCAAATTCCTAAGTAGCGGCAAGGAGGAGACTTGAATCGCATTTATCGCAAGATGCTTGGGTGTGGGCTGCTGATTCTGCTGGTGTGCGCCAGCGCCCGTTTCGCCACGGCGCAGGAACACAGCGGCGAAGGCTACCTTTTCTTTGCACCCGGTGTAATCACTTCCCCCGGCAATTCAACCGGCAGCCTGCACCTGGGCGGCGGCGGGGAGGGATTTCTGCACAAGGGAATTGCCGCCGCGG
>JBLMXE010000255.1:0-14879 GCA_050257615.1 Chlamydiota bacterium
TGGCCCAGAACGTCCCCACCCAAATCGGATAGTCAAGGTTCCCCTGCTCAAATTCCACCCAGACGCCCGCGTCCTTGTCGGGGATATAAAAGAAGCCCTGGCCCGCGGTCCCGCCGTAGGGTGCGCAGGGCAGCGCCCAGCCTGAGACCACGTCATTGCCCAACACGTCAGGGATTCGCAGACGCAGCCGGCCGCGGTTTTCCTGGTCGGCGTTGTCCGCGACAAAGGCACGGTACTTTCCGTAAAAGCGCGCCTCCATCCGGTCCATCAAGCTGGCAGTCATTTGTGACATAAGTCCTAGAAAGGCAGGCTCAGCCCTCCTCCCTCAAAATCGCCCGGGTTTGGCGCCATGGCGTTGCGCCGGGCCTTGAACTGTTGCGTATAGCGCTCCACGTTGAACACATGCTTCACGTTGGTGAGGTAGTACATCCCGCTGAAGAGTTCTCCCACACCCTTCACCGGCACCAGGTTGCGTGACTGCAGCACGCTGCCGTAGATCGCGCTGTCCACTTCGCCGGATGCCTCGATCAGCCATTCGGCCTGGTCATACAGCGCCTGGCACAAAGCGGTCATCTCCTGTCCACTCGTGGAAATCTCATGGCGGACCACCACTTTGCTCTGGGCGCCGGGCGGCGAAAGCGATGCGGCACCGTCTCTGCCTAATTGCTGCTGCGCAGGCGTGGCCGAAGCATCCAGCACGGTCTTTGCCAGCGTGTCGATCTGGTGCATCTCCACTTGCGCCGGACGCATGGCATTCACGCGCGCCTCAAAGGAATACAGGTTGGTGTCAGCGCCGAAGTGAGCCGCCAGAACCGGCAGCGGCGGATCAGCGAGCGGCGGCTTCTGGAAATAGATGGTGTTTCCGCGAGCCACGCACTCATATCCGTTGCGCTGCGCCAGCCGCCGCAGGAACCGCATGTCAGTGTCCCGCTGGATAATGGTGGAAACCTTGTCGTCATGGACCACCCCGGTGTCCTGTGCCTGCGCTACCAGTCCCTGGTAGTTCGAAATGATCTGTGACGCGATGTCGGAGTCCGACTGGTTCGGCCAGTCCTTGATCTTCTCCTCCAGGTTCATCAGACAGGTTGCGTCCATACCCTTCAGCTCCAGATAGGAGCTGTTCTCGTCGGGATCGATATGAGAGTTGATCTGCGTCAAATAGCCCTGAATCAGCGAGGTGGTATCGTCTCCCACCGTCACCTGAATTTCGATTTTGGCCCAGAGCTGCATGCGTTCGTCGTCAAGATACGTCCAGGTCCCCTGGTCCTCGCGGTGCATGGAGAGCCGGATGCGGAATATACTGGCCATCCGGTGGTCTTCCTCCACCTCCATCTCCAACAGGTCGGCAAACAGGTCCGGCGCTGGAGAGTCAGCGATGAGAATGCTTGAGTTAATAGTTCCCATTGTTGCCGCTCATTCTCATCAAGTCGTCTGGTTCGGTGGAATCACAATCGCCTTGCCTATGCGCTCCACGGAATCTGAAAGCGCGGGGTCCAGAGCGTATCCTTGCATGGCGATCCGGTTCAGGATCGTGTCGCGCCCCACCAACGCGCTGTTGTAAATCACGTCCACAAAGCCGGCTTCCGACTCCGACTCCACGTCCAGCACGCCCGGCGTTTCCTTGAGCGCGTCCAGCAGGAGCCTCCAGTTCAGTTTGGCCGTGCGGTCTTCCAGAAGAAACAGCTCGCCGTTGTTCATGCCGTCAGTCCAGGCAAAGGAGCGCAGAAAGCGCAGCCCTTGCGCCGCGATCTGGGAGAGTATCTGGATGCGCGCCACCGGGGGACTGCTGAGCACAACCAGGCTGGAAACCGAGGGCTCCATGAGCGGGTTGCGCACCGAGCCCAGGCCGGCCAGCGCGGTGACCAGCGCGTTGAAGCGCGTCTCCGCGGCCCCATCAACAAGGCGGAATACCTCTTCCTGGATGGGCCGGCGCTCCAGCAGGTCCAGCGGAAACTCAAACTCCGGGTTGGCGTCACAGATCTGCCACCACCTGGTGGGCTCGCCGTAATACTTCATGGCCAGCAGGTCCAGCCGGTCACGGCTTTGCACCGTGTGCAGGAAGGTGCCAGCGGAGAACGGGATCCGGCGCAAGTCCTTGCCCCGGAACCTGTCTCCCTGAGCGTCCACCGGACTCGATTCCGGCAGCCTGACGTAACGTGAATTCTTCGCGAACATGGTTATTGCGGCACCATTGTGTTTGCAAGCTGGCCGATGTTGGCCAGGTTGAGCAACGACATGACTTCCTTCATCGCTTTGCTGTACAGGAAGGGCAGGTTCGGCCCTTCAATGACTTCTAACGAAACTGAAACCACCGCGCGCAGGGGATTCAGGTCCGTGCTGAATTCCTGCTCGTTGATCTGCATGTTGAGGATGTTCACGGGCAGAATCCGCTTGCGTCCCCAGACGAACAAGATGATCGGAGGGTCGCGGGCCTCGTCAAAAAATGCGAAGTCCTTCGGCTTGCCGCCCAGCAGAGCAGAAATCGCGCCTTGCAGCAGCCCCTGGCTCTTGGGCAACATCATGAGTTCCAGAGTCGAAAGCTGGGGTGAAATGCCAAATTGTTCTGTCAAGGTGTCACCATCATTGAGCTTGTCGCTGGCGTCGAGCCGGATATCAAACGAAAGTTTTTCCTGCTGCACCGTGAGGGTGGTGCCGTTGCGAAACGATACCAGGGATTTGCCTTTGCTCGAGCCGATCTGCTGGATGAAATCCAGATTCTGTGCCCCCTGTGAGGACTGTGCCGTTCTGGGTGCGTTCGGCGTGGCCCCGCGCGTCCGGCTGATGGTGAGAGGATTGAACTGAAACACCACGATGAGCGGAGGAATGCTGATGCCGAACTCGACAAAAGCCCCACGCAGGATCTTCGGCTGATTGGGAAAGCCTCCGCTCAATGCCATCTGTCGCTTCCTTCCTCTCCCCTAGATTTCTTCCAGCATGGTGAGACAGCGCCGCGCCACGGTTCTGGCCACTACTTCCTCGTTGATCTCGCCGGCGAGCCGCACCGGTTCGACCAGCGCCCGGTCGATCATGCGAAAGCCCTTGCGCCGCTCAAACTCCGGCCCCGCCATCTCTTCCAGGTGCTCCATTGCCCGGCGCGCGATCTTCTCCGCCGCCTGCGCCGGCCCACGGTAATTCGCGAACGAGATTCTGACGCGGTCAATGTGGATCATGCTTGAGCTGCCTCCACCGGCTGTTCCTGATTCTCACCGGTCAGCACCCACTGGTACGGAGCGAATTCACTTTCCGTGCACAGCCGCCCGATCTTTTCGTACTCGCGCCGCGTGGCGCGGATCAGATGGGACATGTGCAGACAGCCGGAGTTCTCCGCCGCCATGAATGCCGCGGCCACTACCACGTTCCGAATGTTGCCTCCCGCAAGGGGAAACCTTCGCGCCATGAAGTCCAGGTCTACGTCGTTGGCCACCGGGAGCTGCTCAGGAAAATGTTGCCTCCAGATGCGGTAACGGTGGGCCTGGTCGGGAAACGGGAATTCCACGGCAAAATGCATACGGCGGAAAAATCCTTCATCGATGTTGCGCCGCAAATTCGTGGCCAGCACCACCAGCCCGTCAAATTCCTCCATCCGCTGCAGCAGGTAATTGATCTCAATGTTGGCATAGCGGTCATGCGCGTCCTTCACCTCGGACCGCTTGCCGAAAAGCGCGTCGGCTTCGTCGAAAAACAGGATGGCGTTGCTGTCTTCGGCTTCACGGAAGATTCTGCTCAGGTTTTTCTCCGTCTCGCCGACATATTTGCTCACCACCGTGGACAAATCGATTTTGTAGATGTCCAGTAGCAGTTCGTGCGCCAGCACCTCGGCGGCCATCGTCTTGCCGACTCCGCTCTGCCCGTAGAACAGAGTGCACAGGCCGCGCCCGTACGAGAGTTTCGCGTTGAATCCCCACTGCTCGTAAACCTGCCGGCGGTACTTGAGCTGCGCGCAGATCTCATGCAACTGCTCCAGCGCGTTGGCAGGCAGCACAATATCGTTCCAACGATGGCGCGGCACGATCCGCTGCGCCAGCTGCGCCAGCTTCTTGTTTGACTGTGAGTAGCACCCTGCGTAGAGGTCGCCGCGTGTAACCGCCGCGTCCTGGCCCTCGCGCAGTCTGGCCAGCGCCACCGCCGTTGCCAGTGCCTTTTCCATGCGACCCGGGGTCAGGCGGAACTTCACTGCAAGATCGTCCCAATCGACGTCGTCGGCGATGCGGGTTCCTGCCGTCATCTCCGGCCAGAGGTCCCTGCGCACCGTGGCGTCGGGCGTGCCCACCTCGACAGAGATAAAGGTGTGTCCCTCAAACCCTTCAGCGGACGACCAGGCGCTTTCGGTCCCCAGGAAGACCAACCATGACAAACCTGCGGCGTGACGGCGGAAGGCCTGCAGATGGAGCCTGCCTTTTGCCTCATCGGCTGTCAGCAGCTCAATCTGGTCGAAATAGACCGGAGATTGCAGCAGCAGGGCGTAACGAAATATGCGCTGCAGCGCGCTTTCCGGCTCGGGAAACCGGCGGAGCATCTCCGCCACGTCCACCACCAGGAGCGGCAGGCCGAGCTTCCGGCACAGCGCTGCCGCCAGCGTGCGCTTGCCGGCTCCGCCCGGCCCGTAAAGATGCACGATGAGACGTTTCGTTTCCTCCGCGCCGGCGCCAATGCTCTCCTGGAGCAAGCGTAGAAGCCGCGTTTTGCTCTCCGCGTTCGACCACAGCTTGTCCAGTTCGTGCGCGGGAGAAAAGAATTGAAGGCTGCTCTGCAGGTCTTCCGGCGGGACGGTAATGCCTAGCAGGAAGTTGAGTGCGGTGTCGTCGAGCGCAAGGGGCCGCCGGACCAGCGTCTCTTCCTGGGCGCCGGCAAATTTCAGCAGCCCGGTGCGGAAGAGCGTGGCACCTGGGGCAAACAGCCCCAGCGCGTCGGTGCGCTGCTCGCGTGCGCGGCAAAGAAGCCTCAGCGCCAGCCCCGGAGTGGCGCGCCGGCGCGAGATATCGTCATGCAGATAGCCGAAGAGACGCTCGTATTTGGGATCGATTTCCGGCGCCAGCGCCAGCAGCACCAGGTGCTGCTCGAAACGGCTGAGACCGAAAAGCCGGGACAGGTGCGGCAGGGTGAGGGGCGTGCCTTCAGCCAGCGTGGCATCCCTGCGGGCCTCCACCTCGCGCAAGAGAGCGGCGGCCTGCTCAACGAGTTCGTCCCCCGCAGCATTCCCGCCTTTGGTGGAATCCAGCAGCCGGTCCACATCTCCTTCGGAGATATACAAACCTCGCAACACGCCCTGTGCGCCATCGCCCTCCGCACGAAATTGCTTCACCTCGCGCCGGATGAGAAGATCCAGCCACGCGAGCTCGGCCAGGATGTGTTCCGTGTTGTTCATATAAGTCTGCATAGCGCGATCAGCCGCTCACCACGAACGGGACCGTATTTGTGTCCCTGCCATCGACCGTGACTTTGATTGTTGTTGCTCCCGCAGTTAGGCCGGAGGGAACGCGTACGCTGAATCGGCCGGCCAGAGGCTGCGCCCCCAGATTGACTGTGGTTCCACCGAAGCTCACCGCGACGCTCCTGCCACTCAATCCACTGCCAACCAGTGTGATCGTGTCCCCGGCGAAGGCCGCAGAAGGCACTGCCTGGTCCAGCCGTGAAGGCAGCGTGTTGGAGGAGGTCCCATCCACGATCGCGGTGACCGGGCTCGTGGTGCTGAGGACCCGGTCCGTCGCCACCACCAGTTGGGTGGCCGTGGTGTTCTTTCCTTTGTCAAGCAGAAGACCGGCGATTTGCGCGGCAGCGTCAGTCGCCACCAGCCTTTCACCTGTGATCGTGAGGGTCGTTGAGGCAGGCGAGACTTTTGTGACCACGGCGACGTCCGTGATGAGCGGCAGGACCTCGAAGGAAAGTGCATTGCTCCGTTTGATAGTGCCGTCATTTAAAACCAGCACAACAGACTTGCTGCCATTGGTCGCGATGCTGAGGGGCACCACTCCTGAGACCGTGTGCTTCGCAGCGTCTGTTGTGGCTGTGACTGTCTGGCCGTCGATTTCCAGCGATACGGTGGCCCCGCTTGGTACGACAAAATCCACGCTGACCGGAATTCCGGTGATCCCGCGCAAAGGTGTGACGCGTCCGATCCACGGAGTGACGCGATAGGGCACCGCATTGCTATGTTGTCCTTGTAATGAGACTGTAAGCGAGATCTGCGGACCGTTTTCCACGCCGGGTGGAATGTTCAGCACGATCTGCTGCGGGCTGAGGCTGGTGAAATCGGCCTCGGTCATATCTACTCCGCCAACGTTCACGATCGTGGCGGCGCCGCTCCGCTGGAAACCCTGGCCGGCAATCGTCACCTGTGTCTGTACCGGCCCCTGCGCCGGTTGTACTGACGCTATCTGGGGCGGGCCCATGGTTTGCATTTGCACCGAGGTGGCCTGAACGCGGGGGCCGGGGGGCGCTGGCGTCGTCAGCGGCCCAATTTCGATCAGGGAGACTTCGTAGGCCACTGAAAGACGGTAGGCCTTGCTTAGCCCGGTCCAGATCTTGGAAAACTCTTCCATCGAGATGGGCAGCGGCGTGATCTTCACTTTTTCAAATGAGTCGCGCAGCTCGGGCGCAAATTGCGCGTCCACGTCAGCATCAAAGTCGCCATCATGCACGTCATTGAGCACCGGATATTCATGCAGCACAGCCATCGCGTTTCCCAGAAGCTGGTGTGCGGTGATGTCGTCACGAGCCGAGTCCGTCTTCTTGGAATATGCAGTCACAAGATAGTTCAGGCTCACGGCCAGCGGCGGGCGGTCTCCGGGCCTCGGGTTGCTGCGGTCGCCTCGCCAGTTCATGTTCCGCGCAAACGGGCTCTCTGAAATCTTGTAGAGAAAAAGATTCAGGCTGTTATCGGCGCTGACGCGATCGTCATCGGGCGGCAACGTTGTCACGCGGAATTTGGTGCCGCTTCCCAGCAGAGGGGGCTTGTTGAGCTTCTTGTTCAGCAGCTCCGCCATCGCACTTGTGACCGCGCCAATTGCCAGGTAACTCATGGTTTCAACCTATTGGGCGGACGTAACTCCGCTCCAGATCGTCGTGCTCGCCGGGCAGGCCGCTCGAGGGCGTCTTTGTCTGCGGGACTTGGGATGGTTCCTGGATGATCTGCACTTCCAGCAGACCTATGCTGAGCCGCGGTCCTTCCGGTTGTTTCTCTTCACGAGGGGCGGTGCGCCGGACGGGCGCGAGCGCGAATGCCGATTCATGTTCGCTCACAGGCGGGCCTGCAGGCTGCCGCGGAGAGAAAGCCACAGGAGAGCCAGCCATCTCCCGGTTACCTGCGGGCGTTGCAGCAGCAGAGTTCTTTTGCGAGGCCGCAATGCGCGGGATGTCCTGCGAAGGCGCAGTTGCAGCCGCCGGCTTGCCAGTCCGGGCGATGGGCGATGCGCCTTCCTTCATGTTCGACTGGGCCGGCCTGCCCGGCTGCGCGGGCCCCGGGCGCTGCTGCAGAAGCGCGACTGTGGGATTCGGCGCAGGACTCGAGTGCTCAATCCGTATGTGGCGTCCGTGATAGAACCCCTGCCTTGCAGGCTCGGGAGTCATCAACATGACTTGCACGGGGGAGGTATCGATCTCTGGCTCTTCCGAGGGCGTTGGCGCTACAGCCGGCGTAGTGCCACGCACATCCGTAGCTCGCCCCGTTACCGTCGGCTTTTCTTCTGCGATCATGGTTTTTGGCGACGTGGGTGGAGTCGCGGCCGGTGTTGCATACGGCAGATGAGCCAAGGCCGGTCTCGGGTGTGCCGTGCCCGGTTGTGGAACCGAAGCGACATTGAAAGATGGTGCGAGTTGCACTGCCGAATGAGATATCTGCACCGGTGGAAGCGCTGGAGCTTCCTGCAGGGGCTGTGCCGCCATGCGGACGGTTTCTACCTTCCGCATCGGAGCGGCGGAAGACGTCCCGAGATGTTGATGGGACACATCCGCCAGGACAGTATGCGCCAGCTCTCCTGGGCCGGTAACGGGGGCTTCCGCCGGAGCCTGCCTGTCGCGCGGGCTCCGCAAGACCGTCGACAAAGTGGCCGCGGCGTAGCTCTTTCTCCGCGTGGTAAGGCCGCGAGCGCCGCTTCGGATCAGATTGGCTGCGTAGCCTGACATAGCTTACCTCTCACCTGCCTCTTCCAACTCGCCCTGAACCAGGCGGATGTAGCGGCGGCGGCGTCCAGGTGTTAGCGTCAGGATTTCCGACTCCGGCCAGTGGTAGTGCCATGCTATATAGTGAATCTCCCAATCCAGCTCCGCCTCGTTGATGTTCATCTCTGAAAGCGCGAGGTAGGGCACATCGATGCGCGTGGAAAAACCGGCGCCGCACTCTGGACACACCGCTTCCATCTCAACCTCGAGTTGCGGGGCCAGGCGGTTCATCTGCTCTTCAATGCAGGCACATTCTTGCGGACTGAGGTCAGGCACGACTGTGGCGCCCGGGTCAGCACAGCACGCCATGAGCAGGCGTTGCCGAAGGACGTCCGGCCTGGCTTCGCGAAGACTGGCAAGCGCTTCCTGGTCAGCTCCGGTGGGAAGACGGAAGCGCAGTGAACGGCCGCCATCAGGCAAAGTGTTGAAGACCCAGGTTCGCGAGCTTACCGGAGGCGCTTCAATGACGCATTCCTCGAGCGAGATAGGGACCTCCAGCGATTCACCGCAGCTCTCTGCCGGACAGCTCAGCCCCGCGAGCAGGTTGTTGCCAAAGGTCATCTGATAAAGCTTGAGCAGCAGGAATTCGCGGTCGCCGGGCAACAGCTCCCTGGCCACGCGGCGATCCACAGCCGGCAGGGAACCAATCCTTCGCAGCGTACGGTAAAGCAGTTCGGTGGTGATCAGGGCCACCGGCATGGACGTAAGCGAGGAGGCCAGAAGCCGCTGCTCGTGCCCGGTGAGCGGGCGCAACTCAACCTCGCGGTGGCACCGCTCCTGGTCGTCCACCAGGCCCAGCGGCAGGATGAATGTTCCCGGCGCAGAGGGTGGGAGCAGGCCGAGGTCTCCGGTACTGGCCTCCACAGCTTGATCGCGTTCTGCGTGAATAGCGACGGACATGACTAGGTTTCTGTCGGCTCCTTCACGCCGTCATCGCGCTGCCAGCCTTCATTCTCCAGTTTGAGCGTCTGGATCATCACAGCATTTCCCGCGGCATCCAGTTCCGGGAGCGCCTGGTATTCAGAGACCCAGCACCTGAACAGATGGTAGGAGATCGCCAATTGGCCGGCCTCATTGAACACATCGATGATGATGTTCTTGCGGAAGTTTTTGAGTGACATGGCTGAGTCACCCTGGAAGTTGTTTACGAGGTTGGCCCATTTCTCGAACGTCAGGTCATGGGTGACGCCGGCGCTGAGCGTGACCGCGTCATAGCTGGTTTTTCCCGGGAGCCGGTGCGGCGTGCTGGGATCGCCGCTTTCATACCAGTCGACTTTTTCCGTGGTCTTTTTCAGTGCGCTGCACTTGCTCAAACCGGCCACATAAACGTTATCGACCTTCACCCTGAATTTGAAATTGCGGTAAGGATCAACACGCTGCGGGTTGGCGGTGAATTTTGCCATGGAGGCGCTCCTTTCAATGCCTGGTTAAACTGCGGGCGGTCCCGCTTTTTGTGTCAGCTGTAAGACCACGAACTCGGCGGGCTTCAGCGGCGCAAAGCCGACCAGGATGTTGACTGTGCCTGCGTCGATGTCCTGTTGCGTCGTGGTGGTCTCATCCACCTTGACGAAGAAGGCATCGTTCGGCGTCTTGCCCTGGAACGCTCCCGCCCGGAACTGCTGCATCATGAAGGCGCCGATGTTCAGGCGCAGGCTGGCCCAGAGCCCGAAATCATTGGGCTCAAAGACGGCGTACTGAATGCCGTTGTAAATGCTCTGTTCCAGAAACATCGCCGTACGCCGCACAGGGACGTAGCGGTATTCGGGGTTGGACAAAGTGGCCAGCGTGCGCGCGCCCCAGATCACAATTCCCGAAGCCGGGAAGGAGCGAATCACATTGACGCCGATTGGATTGAGAAAGTCCTGCTGTGCGTCCGTAGTCTCGGCCAGTAATCCCACCGCACCGGCGAGATTGGCTTCCGTGCCGGCAGGCGCCTTCCAGACGCCGCGTGTGGAGTCGATCTTGGCGTACATGCCGGCGACGAAGCCGCTGGGCGGAACATTGATCGGGGCGGTGGAAACGCCGGTCGGATCGGCCATTTGCAGCCACGGATAATAGACTGCGCCATAGGAGCTCTTCACCGTAAGGCTGTTGACGAAGGCACGCGCCTCGTCCACGGTATCGTCGGTAGGATGAGGATCGCCAACGAAGAAACAGTCACCGCGCTGAGCGCAGTAGTTCACTCCGGTGGAGACGACATCAGCCGAGCTGATGCCGGGAATGCAGATGATGTTGACATCGCGGACCGTGTCCAGCGCGTTGAGCCCGTTCTTGTGTTCCAGGTCGCCGGGAGTTGCGCCGTCCTGGCCCATCACCACGGCCGCCACATTGCCTGAAACATTGGCCACGCCCAGCCTGTACTGGGTGTTGGGCTGCGCGGAGTTTGCCGGCCGCAGCGCCGCTGCTCCTGTGATCTCCGTGCCCGAGTTGCTCGCCCCGAGCTGAAGCGTGCCCGCGACGTTATTGGTGAGAGCATTGGTCACAACCACAGAGGAGCTTGTGCCCGCTGCGCCGCTGGTCAACAGGAGAGACGGCGACGTGGCGGCGTTGTTGTTCTCGTAAGCCGCGGTGAAGCCGGGGTTGAAGGCCGCGGCGTTGGCGCTGCGCGAAGGAACAATGGCACGCACGGCGGTCTGGATGGCGCCGGCGATCGCACTGCCGTTGGCAAGAGCGCCGCTCAGCGTGACCAGGTGCGGACCATCGCCGTTGATCGTGATCATGAAATTGCTGACCGGCCCGGGCAGGCTGATCGGCGTGGCGTTCCCGCCTCCCAGGGCCTGCGCCGGCGTCACCACCACGCTGGAGGACGCACCCTGCGTTCCCGAAGTGAGGGTGTATAGATTGGTGCCCGGGAAGGTGCAGGTAAATCCGTTGTAGGCCGCCTGGTGTGCGGCATTGTTGGCCGTCATGGCGCGCACTGCCGTCTGGATCGCCGCGGCGATATCCGCCCCAGTGGCCGGCTCTGGTGGAATCACAACCTGCTGCGGCCCGTCGCCATCCAGGTTGATGGTGAAGGCACGCTGGTCGGCGGGCGGGTTTTGATCAGGAGTGGCGCCGCTCACGCTGGTGCCGGAAGTTCCCGCGCCACCTACGTTTTCAGTGCCGCCGTTGGCCGCGCCGAGTTTCATGGCAGCCGCACCATCGCCGATGGGGAGCCGCGCGCTGCGGCTGGTGCCTGCTCCGGCAGTAGCCAGGTTGGCAGGGTCAGCGATCGCTGCGATGTATCGGGACCTGGCGCTCACAACCGTATTCACAAAATTCGGTGAAGTCGGATCCATCACCAGTCCGGTAAAGGTTTCCAGGACTTGCGGCGGCAGTGGCGGATTCAAATTGTCGCGGAACTTGATCACCTGCATGTTGAAGGAATTCACCGGATCGGCCGGAGTATCAGTGATGACCAGCCCAAGATTGTTGCCCCATCCACCTTCATTGATAGCGTCCACTTCCAGCGTCTGCGCGGGCGCACCCTTGCGGTCGCGGAGCGTTATGGAGGCAGCCCGGGCCCCGGCTCCCGCAACTCTGACGATGTAACTCTTTTTCCCGCCGTTGTTGAAAAACTGGAAGACACCGTGGGCCAGGTAGCTGTCGGAAAGAAAACTTCCGTAGGCGGCCTGGAACTCAGCCAGGCTCGTCACCAGCCGCGCTTCTCCCAGAGGCCCCATCTCGGCTTTGCCGATAAAGGCGCCGTTCGAGGTGCTCACGCCTTCTATAGGCCGCACTCCACTTGAGATCTCTTCGATGTATACACCCGGATGCAATCGCTCCATCTCTTTCTCTCCTTCCTGGCTACTTGCCAGGCTTCCGTGCGGGCTTGCTCGCCGCGCGAGTTATTCTGATCTGTCCCAACTTGGCCAGTTTTTCCACCTTGTAGTTCTGGTTCACTTCCAGGTCTCCCAGTGGCGATGAAGTCTCTCCCGGAGCCAGATGGAGTGTTGCCCGGCTGGAAAGCGGCACAAGGAGCAATTGTTTTGTCTGATTGGTAATTGTGATTGGCACGGCGTTCGTCTCCTGACTGAATTTTCCTGTCTTGGTGTCCATCGGACCTGGGCTGACTTCCTGCACAAGTTCCCTGGCAGCCGCCAGCTTCTCGGCGTTGATCTGGAAGAGCGGGCCAGTGGCTGTCTCGACCATCAGCAGATATCCTTTCGCCACGAGAGCATCGAGCGCTTCTTTTGTCTCTTCCACATCGGACCGGATTCGCGTGCTCAAGAGCCGCCAGCGGGCGATCCCCTCCAGGCTGTCCACCATCTCAGGGTTTCGTACAAAGGTGCTCAGGATTTCGCTCAGCAGTTTGCGCTCGTTGGGCAGGCCTCTTGTCATGAGTTATGTTCCCTGGAGCAATCACATTCCTGCACCTACGCTGCCAATTTCGGTGGCGAGAAAAAGTGTTTAAATGCAGCTTTTCCACGAGGGCGCACAATGAACGGAAAGATGCCGCTGTGCGATCTGCCCCACCGCGACCGTGCCTTTCACGACGCGCAGAGAAGACAATTCATTCCAGGAGAGTCACTTGCGAGGCTTGCGGGAGTTTAACCCCGGGGGTGCGGGCAAAATGTCCCAGTCGGCTGGGCGCGCGCATTTGCGAGCGAAGATCAGATGGCCAATTGCGGGTTGAAGTGGCCGCACGGATAAGGCGTGCGCTTGGCTGCTAACGTAGGCTGGGAGCTTATACTGCGTCGCGACCGATGTTGTACTTCTTCATCAGTCGGCCGAAGGTCCGCCGGTCTTTTCTGGCATCGATGGCTGCGCGCGTCACGTTGCCGGAGTGTTTTCGCAGGAGTTCCCGGATAAAGGACTTTTCGAACGATTCCACGACGTGAGCGCGGGCCGCCTTGAAGCTGGGAGGTGCTGCTTGGGCCTGTGGCGGCTGGCCAGGAAGCTGCACCTGGTCGGCCCGGATTTCCGGTCCGCTGCAAAAAGCTTCAGCTTGGCAAACCACGTTGGAAAGTTCGCGCACATTCCCAGGCCAAGAATACGCCTCGAGTTTGGCCATGGCCTCTGAGGAGAACGTCTTGAGCGCGCGGCCGTGGCGGCTTGCCACCTGCTCAAGAAAATATCTGGAGAGTACCGAGATGTCAGAGCGGCGCTCGCGAAGGGCGGGCAGGACAACCCGAAAAACATTCAGCCGGTAGAAAAGGTCGGCGCGGAACTGCTTCAGCATGACCATGGCCTCAAGGTTGTGATTGGAGGCCGCCAGCACATTGATGTCGGCGTGCAGGAATTTTTCGGAGCCCAGCGGCTTATAGATGCGCTCCTGGAGAAAGCGCAGCAGCTTTGCCTGGACCGCCTGGGGCAGAGCGTCAACCTCGTCAAGAAAAAGCGTGCCCTTGTCGGCCAGCGCAATAAGTCCCTTTTGGTCGCGATGAGCGTCAGTGAACGCGCCGCGGGTGTGGCCGAACAGCTCATTTTCCACAAGGTGCTCGGGAAGGGCGGCGCAATCGACGGCTATAAAAGGAAAATCGCGCCTCCGGCTGAGATGGTGAATGGCCCGCGCGCTCAGCTCCTTGCCCGTGCCGGTCTCGCCAACAATCAGCACTGGCTCGCCGCTGCGGGCAACCGTAGGCATTTGTTCCAACACGGCGCGAAATAGCGGATGGTCACCCACCATCTGGCCCAGGGCGAGTTCGTCAATCAGGCGTTCGGTCACGGCCCCGACGGTGGTGCCATGGCGAGCTAGCAGCCAGCGGACACGCTGTGCAAGTTCGTTTTCCGGGAACGGCCACAGGACGAAATCGTCGGCCAGCGGGGCGGCCGCCATCAGTGTTTTCTCGCCGGCCGAACTCGGCAATACCGCCACCATGGCGATCTTTTCGCTCGCCGCTGCGCGAAGCTCGCGAAGGAAGGAAATCACCCGGGTGGGATCTGCGAGGGCAAGCCCCACAATGAGGGAGAACTGGGCGATCTCACCGGGGCCCGGCAGCGACTCAGGCATGCATGGTTGAACAGTGAAGAGCTCTTCCGAACTTAATGTGGGGAAAGCTTTCGCATCTGTCCGGCACCCGTTTTGGGTGACGATGAGAATGCGGTCTGGCATGGTCGTACTAGCCTCGCATTAGTCCAACTAGCTTAATACCTCTTCATTTCACCGCATGATCGTTATCCAGTTGCACCGTACCCGATTCCTAATGAAAGAGCTATTACGGGTGGAATCGCTTACCTTCCGATTCAGTCGGTATTTTGGGGCAAGCATGACTCACCACGCTATCGCGTATGGTTGCTCTTGGGGTTTTCGAAAGACCGAGGGGGATTTTTTCAGCGGCCGGCTCTTCATTGCTACAGCACCGACCGGCAGAGTTGATAATACGAAATAACCGATGGTTCGCCTTTGACTGCGACATTACGTTTTTTATATTTCTTAAGCAGAGAAGTCAAGTCGAAACAAACGTATTTTTTGCATTAGGGCAAGCAAGATGATTTTGGATATTTGTTCTGACGTCGCCACCCAGAAATTGAAGTTGTTGGGGAGCCACATTTCTTGGACGTGATGACCAGCGTAGGGTTGGCGATCCTCCAGAGGCGGGGCGAGCGAATTGATATATGCCGACTTCGATGGTCGATACTACGGGATGTTGGTGCGTGATGCGAAGAACCAGAAACTCGGCAAGTTGTTGATTTGATGGCGCGCCCTGAGAGATTCGAACTCCCGGCCTTCTGATTCGTAGTCAGACGCTCTATCCAGCTGAGCTAAGGGCGCGCAGGTGCACTGAGACAAGAGTTGATTT
>JBLMXE010000256.1:0-13961 GCA_050257615.1 Chlamydiota bacterium
ACCACCGAGTTGCTGGCCACGGCGCGCTTCTCCGCGCGCATCGAATCGGGAGTCAGGATCGCCGGATCGGCCATCACCAAAATTATCGCTTTTTCCCGCCCTTGCGGAAACCTCCCGCCGTGGGGCGCTATTTCTCAATGGCGGCGAAGTCCACAATCTGCTTCAGAACTTCTAACGGAATGCCCATGTTCGTGGCTCGGCCGTTGACAAACAGGGTGGGCGTTCCGGTTACGCCAACAGCTTTGCCCAGATCAACTGATTGCTCCACCCTCTGCCGCGTGGCCGGCTCCGCCGCGCAGGTTGCCGCCGCCTTCCCGTTCGCCCCCGCCGCGGTGGCCAGTTGGGTCAGCTTTTCGTCGGCATTGGATTCGGTGATGTTCTGCTGCTGGTCGTAAACGCTGTCCACAAACTTCCAATAAGCCGCGCTGTTTTCCCGGGCCACGCAGTCGGCGTAGGAAGCGCCTTTGAACGCCCAGTTGTGTCCCTGCAGGGGGAAATTCTGCGAAATGAAGCGCACGTTGGGCTCCTGCGCCAGCAGTTTTTCCACCGTGGGCTGTGCCTCCTTGCAGTGCGGGCACTGCAGGTCGCTGAACTCCACCAGGGTTACGGTAGCGTTGGCCGGGCCTCGCGACGGCCCATGCGCTTCCCGCTGCAGTTCGGCCCGCGCCTTGGCGAAGGGATCGGCGCCGAAGGGCACCATGTTGCCGGAAATGGCGTACTGCTGGTCCCCCGTCACGAAGAACGTCAGCCGCTCCGCCCCCTGCTTGCCGCTCATGATTACGCTCACTTCGGCCAGCGCCGGATCCTTGGACGGCTTGATGGACTCCACCTTCCAGGTGATGGAAGCGTCGTAGCCGAACATGTGCTTCAGGAAACCATTCACCGTGGCCTCGCTGGGCAGGTGCGAGGCCGTGGCTGCGGGCGCAGCGGCGGCGTGAGGTTTAGCGTGGGCCGGCTTCTGCGACGCTGCAAAGCTCAGGCAGGCGCATCCGATCAACAGCAGGACAGCTAATTTGCGGGAGCTGTAGGACATTGATTCTTCCTTTGTTGTGGCAATTTTTGATTTTCTTGCTGCAATCGCGAATATCTGAAGGCTGTCCGCCTTTTTGACCTGTTTTTCTCCGTGCCTCTGCGTCTCTGTGGTGAATTAGATTCTCAGCCTTACTCGTACCTGGCCGCGATCGGGAACCTCCGCCCCACCCCAAACGCCTTCTCCGTAATCTTCAGTCCCGGCGCGGCCTGCTGGCGCTTGTACTCGGCTCGGTCCACCATGCACACTACCCGCCGCACCAGCCCCAAATCGAGGCCGCGCTCGCCGGCGATCTGCTCCGGCGTCTTCAGGTCCTCGATGTAATCCTCCAATACCCGGTCCAGGATCTCGTAGGGCGGCAGCGTGTCCGTGTCCTTATGGTTGGGCCGCAGTTCCGCCGAGGGCGGCTTCTCCATCGTGGCCCGCGGAATCCTTGGCGCCTGCGAGTTTACGTACTCCGCCAGCCGGTAAACCATGGTCTTGGGCACGTCGGAAATCACCGCCAACCCGCCCGCCATATCTCCATAGAGGGTGCAGTAGCCCACTGCCAGCTCCGACTTGTTGCCGGTGGAGAGCACAATCCCGCCAAACTTGTTGGAGTGGGCCATGAGCAGCGTGCCGCGAATGCGCGACTGAATATTTTCCTCGGTTACGTCCTCCGGCCTCTCCTCGAACGCCGGCCGTAGCGTCTTGCGGTAGCTGTCAAACAGCTCGCCAATGGGCAGCACTTCGAAGCGGATGCCCAGGTTGGCGGCCAGGGCGCGCGAGTCCTCGATGCTGCCTTGCGAGGAATACTGGCTGGGCATGCTGACCCCCAGCACATTTTCTGCTCCCAGAGCGTCCACGGCGATGCAGGCGGTAAGCGCCGAATCAATGCCGCCGCTCAGCCCGATGGTGACCCGTGTAAACCCGCATTTGCGGCAGTAGTCGCGCGTGCCCAGCACCAGGGCGGCGTAGGCGCTGGCGTCATCGCCCTCGATCTGCTGGTGCAGGTCGCCGGTCAGAGTGTCCGGATCGAAAAAGATCAGGTCTTCCTCGAACGACTTGCCCTGGGCCACCACCCGCCCGTCCGGAGCCAGCACAAAGCTGGAGCCATCGAACACCAGGCTGTCGTTGCCACCCACCAGGTTCACCATCACCACCGGCACCTTGTCGTGGTGGGCAACCGTGCCCAGCATTTTCTGCCGGAACTCCCGCTTGCCGATCCAGAAGGGCGAGGCGGAAATGTTGAGCAGGAAGTTGCCGCCCGCGCCCAACAGCGCCTCCACCGGGTCGAAGCCATACAGACGCCGCGGCCAGAAGTGCTTGTCGTTCCACGCGTCTTCGCAGATGGTCAGTGCCATCTGCTTGCCGCAGAAGGAGAAAAGCTCCTGCTTCTGGGCGGGGGCGAAATTGCGCATTTCGTCGAAAACGTCGTAGGTGGGCAGCAGCATCTTGGACTGCATCATGGCCACTCGCCCGTCGCGCAGCAGGGCGGCGGAGTTCATCACCCGCTTTCCCGTTTCCGCCTCGGCCGGAGTTGCCACTCCGCAAATCACGGCTATGCCCCGGGTTTCGGCGGCAATACGCTCCAGCGCCTCCTGGTTGTGCGCCACAAACGAAGGCCGCTCCACCAGATCGCGCGGCGGGTAGCCGCAGACTGCCAATTCGGGGAAAAGAATCAGCCCTGCGCCCGCCGCTCGTGCCCGCTGGGCAAAGGCGATGATCTTGGCCGCGTTACCGCTAAAGTCCCCGATGGTGGTGTTGATCTGGCCCAGCGCGATCTTCACGAATTAAGTGTAATGGGTGCGCTCGCCGAGTGGCCAGTACACAGTTGATGCGCCGGCTTGCGCCCGCCTGTCGCCCGACTCCTCACTGGTATCATAGGCACAGTGGAAACCACGCAAGCGCAAACCGTTTCGCCGGAACGCGTCGAATCGTTCCTGCTGGAAGTAGCCGACGCGGTTAACACCTCGCTTGATCTCGATACCACGCTCAAACGTGTGGCCGAATTGGTCCGCCGCATTATTGACTATGAGATTTTCGCCATCCTGTTGCTGAACGAAAAAACCCAGGAGTTGCGTATCCGTTTTCAGATCGGGCATCCGCCGGAAGTGGCGGAGCGCATCCGCATTAAGGTAGGCGAAGGCGTCACCGGCCTCACCGCGCAGCGCCGCGAGGCGGTGCTGGTCAACGACGTCGCTGCGGAACCCGCCTACATTAACGCCATTCCCCGCGTGCGCTCCGAATTGACCGTGCCTCTGATTGTGAAGAACCGCGTCATCGGCGTGATTGACATCGAAGCGCCTTACCGCAACTACTTCACCGAAGAGCACCGCCGCGTGCTCATGCTGATTGCCTCGCGCGTGGCCATCGGCATCGAGAATGCCCGCCTCTACACCCGCACCAACCGCCAGGCCCGCACTCTTACCCTGCTCAACGAGATCAGCCGCGAGCTTACCTCCATCCTGAACCTCGACCAGCTCCTCAAGCGCGTTGGCGAGCTCATCAACCGGCTCATTGACTATCAGATGTTCAGCGTGTTGCTGCTCGATCCCACCGGCTCCAAGCTGCAACACCGTTTTTCGCTGCGCTTCAAAACCAATGTGCACATCAAGCACGACATTCCGCTTGACCAGGGGCTGGTGGGCTGGGCGGCGCGCCACAAGCAGGCGGTGCTGGTGCCCGACGTCAGCAAAGACCCGCGTTACATCGAGCTCAACCCTGAAACCGGCTCCGAACTGTGTGTTCCCCTCATCTACAAGGATAAGGCCATTGGCGTGCTCGATATCGAGCACACGCGGGTGGGCTATTTTAATGACGATCACCAGCGCACCATCACCACCCTGGCCGCGCAGATTGCCATCGCCATCGAAAATGCGCAGCTCTACGAGCAGGTAGCCCGCCAGGAACGGCGCCTGGAGCGCGACCTCATGCTGGCTCGTGAGCTGCAGCTTCGCTTGCTGCCCCCCGCGCAGCCCAAAATGAAGAACCTGGACGTCGCCGCGCGTTTTGTGCCCGCTCGCGCCATCGGCGGCGACCTCTACGATTTTTTGGAGTACTCCCTGGCCCGCCACGCCATCGCCATTGGCGACGTCAGCGGCAAGGGCGCCCCCGCCGCCATCTATGCCGCCCTGGTCAGCGGCATCCTGCGCTCGCATTGCGCAGTCGAACCTTCGCCCGCGGAGATGCTCTCCGCGGTGAATCTCTCTCTGGGCGAGCGCCCCATCGAGGCCCAGTTCGTCTCCATCATCTATGCAGTCTGGGATGACGCCGACCGCCACCTGCGCATCGCCAACTCCGGCCTGCCTCGCCCCATCTATTGGCGCAATGGCAAAGTTGAGATCGTCGAGGCGACCGGCCTGCCCCTCGGCCTTTTCGAGAACGCCGATTACGACGAGTTCGGATTCGAAACCCATCCTGGCGATCTGTTCGTATTCTTCAGCGACGGCATTCTCGACGCTCGCAGCCACAAGGGCACTCTGTTCGGCCGCGATCGGCTGGAAAAAGTCGTGGCCCGCTCCGGAGAAGGTTCCGCCACTGACGTAGTGGCTGAAATCTTCACCGCCGTCAATCAGCATGCCGCCGGCGTCGAGGCTTTCGATGACCAGACTGTGGTCGCTCTGAAGGTCAAGTAAGTGGCCCGGCTCAAATCCAACTCCACCGAGCGTGAAAATGATCTCCGCCCCCCTGGCTTCACCTATCAACGGGCGCGAAAAGCACCGCCTTCCACTTCCGTCTTGCACTGCGAGCGCCTGGCTCTTCCCGCGCTGACGGAGAAATTTGCCACCCCTTTGTACGTCTACTCCGCCAACGCCATTCGCCGGCGTTATCGCGAATTTGACCGCGCCTTTCGCGGCTCTGCTCATACCGTTTGTTATTCCGTGAAGGCCAACTCCAACCTGGCCGTCTTGCGCTTACTGGCTGCTCTGGGTTGCGGCTTTGACGTGGTTTCCGGCGGCGAATTGGAGCGCGTGCTCCGGGTAGACCGCCGCCTGGCCAGGAAGGTCGTCTTCTCCGGGGTGGGCAAGACCCCTGCGGAGATAGATGCTGCCCTGAAAGCCGGCATCCTGCTCTTCAATCTGGAGAGCGAGAGCGAACTGGAGTTGCTGGCCGAGCGTGCCGAACGCCGCCGCGTCATCGCCCGCGTCGCCTTGCGCGTCAACCCCGATGTGCCCGCCGAGACTCATCCCTACATTTCCACCGGCCTGCATCGCCACAAGTTCGGCGTTCCCATTCACGATGCACCCCGCCTCTACGCCCGCGCCGCCGACAGTCTGTTTCTGGACGTGGCCGGCGTTAGCGTGCACATCGGTTCCCAGATCACCAGCCTGGCGCCTTTCACCGCCGCCATGGAGCGCGTGGCCGAACTGGTGCGGGGCTTGCGCCAGGATGGCCATACCATTCGCTACGTGGACGCCGGCGGCGGCCTGGGCATTCCCTACACCCAACTTGGCCTGCCCGAGTTCGCCGATTTCACCGCCCGCTATGCCGCCGCCGTCACTGCTCCCCTGCGCGGCCTCAAGCTGCACCTGCTGCTGGAGCCGGGGCGCTCCATCGTCGGACCCGCGGGCGTGCTTCTTACCCGCGTGCTCTTCCACAAAAGCAACAACAGCAAGAAATTTGTGGTGGTGGATGCTGCCATGAACGACCTCCTCCGGCCCGCCCTGTACGACGCGTTTCATGAAATCGCGCCCGTGGTGCGCGATCCCTCCGCCGGCGAGCACGAACTGTTCGACGTGGTTGGCCCGATTTGTGAGACGGGCGACTTCTTTGCCCGTGGCCGCGAGATGCCGCCGGTCAAGGACGGCGATCTGCTCGCCATCCTCGACGCCGGCGCTTACGGCATGGTGCTGGCCTCCAACTACAACACGCGGCCCCGTCCCGCCGAGGTTCTGGTGGATGGCGGCAAGGCGCGCCTCATTCGCCGCCGGGAAAAGCTTTCTGATCTGCTCCGCCTGGAAAATCCGAAACCTTAACGCAGAGGCCGCAGAGAAATGCTACTCCCGCTCTTCCTGTTTCTGCTCCGAGTGTTCGTGATGTTTTCAGTGATCGGCGCTTTGCTAATGCTGTTAACGATGACCGGGTGTAATGGGTGTTATGTGAACATCGCTTCAATAGTTTTCATGGATAGGAACAATCGCTGCGGGTGGTCAGGTAGCTCAACAAACCCGTACCCGAGATAGAATTCCTTGGCTTCATCGTCCTTTGCGTCAACCACTACGGCCATGGAGGCTATGGACCGGCTCTGTTCTAATGACCGTCGGAGAGCCTCCATCAGGAGCAGTTCACCCAATTTTTGTCCTCGGAATTGGGAACTGCGAGCCAACCGCCCTAACAACGTGGCTGGGAGTTCCGCATATTTTGGGAGACCCAGTTTTTTTACAGTCTCTTGAGGCAGAGCCCCGGCATCAACTGAATATTGGGAAAGGGTGTAGTAGCCCGCAATTGTGCTGCCGTCACACGTAAGGACCATCACGGCGGCAACTTTTTTTTGCAGATCCTGGTTAGCCTGCTCGCGTATGTAGCGGTCAAGTGGCTCTTTGCCGCAAGAAAAAGCCGCTCGATTGTGTTTATTCTTATCGAGCGGCTCAAAAACCCACTTCCGTTTTTCTACTGACTGCTCCAAATCACCCGATCTCCTGTTTCAACCGTTTCGCGGCAGCAAGAGCCCTTTCGTTCGGCTTGGGGGGATAAAGAAGTGCTTCTACAAAAATCTCGCGCGAACGCCGCGCCAAGGTCAGGACTTCGCTCTCGCGGATTGTCCGCACTGCTGCTTCCTTGGCAGTCGTGACAACAAAATCCGTAAGCGAGGTACCACGAAGGCGCGCAGCGGTCTCAATTGTTTCCTTTTCCTCGCGAGTCACGCGAGCATCAAGGCGTTCAGTTCTTTTTTTCACGTGTGCTGGCGCCATAACGTCACCTCGTGGTTTAAAAATAGTGTACGGCGTTCTGCCACACATTTCAAGGCATTTGTGTGTCACGGTGCCACACAGCCGTTTGATAGACCATCGTAAAACCGAAGTTGCTTCAGGTCCAGAGCCCAGACACAGTGACAAATGCCTTATTTTCTCTACTTTATAATTTCTAGATTACCTCCGAGGGGATGGTGACGGTGGGCTAGGAAACAAGAGGAGCCTTAGCGGCCTCGGACCCCACACAATCTCTGAAGGTAGTCCTTCTGCCCAGAGACGGAAGGTTTCGCCTCTGCGTTGAAGATTGTCCTCGCTTATTGCGCGGCCCGCTGCCACACGATTCTTCCCCCCAGGATGGTGGTCTCCACCTGCACGTTGCGGATCAATCTGGGATCAATGGTGAAGATGTCGTCGCTCAGAATCACCATGTCGGCCAGCTTCCCGGGGGTGATCGAGCCCTTTTCTTTTTCCTGAAATTCCGCGTACGCCGAACCCATGGTATAAGCGTCTACCGCCTCCGCCACAGTGAGCTTCTGTTCCGGCATCCAGCCGTTGGGATTCTTGCCGTCGAGGGTGGCCCGGGTCACCGCTGCGTAAATGGTCAGCAAGGGATTGAGCGGCGCGACATCCCAGTCCGTGCCCAGCGCCAGCCTTACGCCATCTTCCAGAAACGTTCGAAATGCATAGGTCGTCTTGATGCGCCCCGGTCCAATGCGGCGTTCCGCCCAGCGCCCGTCGTCGATGGCATGATAGGGCTGCACCGAGGCGATCACCCCCAACCGGGCAAAGCGCTCAAAATCCTTGGGTGCCATGTGCTGGGCGTGCTCAATGCGCCAGCGCCGGTCCTTCTCTCCATTCGCCTTGACTACATCCTGGTACAGATCCAGTACCAGGGAAATTGCCTGATCGCCGATAGCATGCACGCAGAGCTGCAAACCCGCTTGGTCGGCTCCGATCAGGCGCGCGCGCATCTTGGAGAGCGGCTGCATTTCGTCGGTCAGCAAGCCCCGGGTTTTTGGGTCATCTGTATAAGGCTGAAAAAAGTAGGCGGTAGTTGATCCCAGCGAGCCATCGGCAAAGGCCTTCATCGCGCCCGTGCGCAAAAGGCTGGAGCCGAAGGCGTGCCGTATGCCAACCCCGGCGTATTTTTCCCAGTCGTCAATCAAAGGCGCCACGTAAATGCGCGTGGTCAGCTCGCCTCTTTCCTGCAGTTCCTTGTAAGCCTCCAGGTTGCGCGACAAATCCTCGTTGGAGTTGGCCATCTCCTGCACGCTGGTCACGCCCACGCTGCGGGCCAGCGCCAGGGCGCTGCGCGCGGCTTCCAGCCGTTGCTGGTGAGTGAGCGGCGGAATGACTGCCTCCACCAGGTTCTTGGCCGCGTCTTTCAAAATGCCGGTAGGATTGCCCTGCGCGTCGCGCCCGATTTCACCCCCGGGCGGATCAGGCGTCTGCGCAGTGATGTGCGCCAGCTTCAGGGCCAGCGAATTAAGCAGGTACATGTGGCCATCGTAGCGGCCGACTGCCACCGGGTTATGGGGCGTGACCCGGTCAATCAACTGCCGGGTGGGGAGCTGGGGCGGGGTCCAGCGCTGCTCATCCCAGGTTCCTCCCAGTATCCAGCGGCCCTTGGGCTGCTTCTGCGCAAACTGAGCTATACGCTCGGCGAACTCCTGCGGGCTGGAAGCATCCTTCAATTGCACGCTGGCCAGGCCCAGACCGCTGTCCATGAAATGCACGTGAGCATCGTTAAAGCCGGGCAGCACCAGCCGGCCTCCGGCATCAATTACCCGCGTGCCCGGACCGCGCCACGCATCAATAGCCGAGGCGCTGCCCACCGCCACGATGCGCTCGCCCAGCACCGCCACCGCTTCCGCCCGCGGCTGCTGCTTGTCTACCGTGTACACCTTGGCGTTGGTGATGATCAGGTCCGCCGCCGGCCGGTTCTGATCCTGCGCCAACATCGTGCTTGTCGTCACCAGCAGCAGCGCCGCTTGAAAGAGGAAGCCATACGCTCGGAAAGATAGGTTGTCTGTGTGCATCGTAATTTCGGGCGAGCAAGAATTCGCCCCCGCCGCCGTCCTAACTGACCACTGACAACTGGTTTATCTTTGTCCCCACTTCAGCTTCGTCCGCAGCACATCGAAGAACGTCTTCTTCATGCGCAGCAGATGCACCTGGTGCTGCGACTTGCGGCAGCTGACTCGGTCGCCCTGCAGCAAGGGCATGCCCACCTGCCCATCCACGCTCAGGAAGGCGTGCTCCTCTGCCGCCTTGACCACAATGGAGATCTCCACCGAGTCGCGCACCACCAGCGGCCGGTGGGTCAGCGCATGCGGCGACACCGGCGTGATCACGAAGCTTTCCACGGAGGGCATCAGGATGGGCCCGCCCGCCGCCAGGGAATAGGCGGTTGAGCCCGTGGGCGTCGCCACAATCAGGCCGTCCGCCTTGTAATTGGAGACAAAATCCTGGCCGATGTACAGGTCGAAGTCGGCCAGCCGCGCAATTGCGCCCTTGTTGACCACCACATCGTTCAGGGCGTGGTACTGAGCCACGCATTTGCCTTCGCGCAACAGCTGGCAATGCAGCATGGACCGGGGTTCCGTGCCGCATTGGTTCTGGTCCAAGGCCTCCAGCGTCGGGTAAAGGTCGGGCAGCGGCACTTCGGTCAGAAAGCCCAGCGAGCCCAGGTTGACGCCCAGCACCGGGATGCCGGCCTTGGCTACGGCGCGGGCCGCCGCCAGCAGCGTGCCATCGCCTCCCAGCACCACCACAAATTTCGGCTCGCGCGCCGCCACCGCCGCCCGCTCCACCACCTCAGGCGCGGCGGCGTACTTGGCGGTTTCCTCGTCCACCACCACCTGATAACCGTGCTCCTGGAACCAGCGCAGCAAGTCCGGCACAATCTGGGCCAGTTCCGGCTTGGCGGGCTTGGAAAAGATGGCAGCGGATTTCATGCGCTCATGTCCCGAATCAGAATCGCTGATTGTACTGCCTGGGGCTGGAATTGGTCAGCCAGGGCCCTTTAGAACGCACCGTATAGCAGAAATTCCCGGTTGCCCTCCGCCCCCAGAATGGGCGATTCGATGACCTCGGTTTGGCGGCAACCCAGCTCCAGCAATCTCGCCCGCACCCTCTCCACCGCCTCCTCCTGTGCCGCCGCATCGCGCACGATTCCGCCCTTGCCCACCCGTTCCCTGCCCACCTCAAACTGCGGTTTCACCAGCACGATGATCTGCTTGCCAGCTCGTGAAAGCGAAGGAAAAGCGGAGGCCACCACGGCCGGCAGCACCAGGGTTGCGGAGATGAAGGAAACGTCCATGGTCACCAGGTCCACTGCTTCGCCGATGAGTTCCGGTTCCAGATAGCGCGCGTTGGTCTTTTCCAGCAGGCGCACCCGCGGATCCTGGCGCAGGCGCACATCAATCTGCCCATAGCCGGTGTCCACGGCAATCACTCGCGCCGCCCCGCGCTGCAGCAGGCAATCGGTAAAGCCTCCGGTCGAAGCTCCTACGTCCATGCAGACCTTCCCGGCAACGTCCAGCTTCCAGTAATGCAACGCCGCTTCCAATTTCAAACCGCCCCGGCTCACATACTTCAGGTCTGGTCCCAGCAGGCGGATCTCTGCCTCCGAATCCACCCCCGCCCCAGCCTTCTCCACCTTTTGGCCACTGACTAAGACGCGCCCGGCAAGTACCAGCGCCTGGGCCCGCTCCCGCGAGGAAACGAGCTTTCTTTCCACCAGCAGCTTGTCAATCCTGACCTTCATCCTTGCCAGCTGTGATTATCTTTTTCCCTGCTGCGCACTTTAACAGGTGCAACTCGTAGAAGTGACGTGAGTTGATGGACTTAGCAGGATACGGGCCTTGTTTTCCACATAATTTTCCACAACCATGTTGAAAATTTCACGACCCTCGCGGCCAGTGGATTGCCCTGTTGTGTTCTTCATCGCTGCGCGAAACCGCCCCTTCCCAGCGCCCTTCTCTACTCCAGCCCCAGCCCCCCATCCACGGCCAGCACTTGGCCGGTAATGAACTGGGGTGCGCTCGCGAAGAACCTCACCGCGCGCACCACTTCCTCGGAGCTGCCATTGCGCTTCATCGGAGTCTTGGCGGCGACCTTCCGCAGAAGCGCGCTATCCCGGCCTTCTCCCAAATCAATCATCCCCGGCGCCACGCAATTAACCGCGATCTCCGGCGCCAGCGCCTTGGCCATCACCTGCGTCAGCATGATCAGCGCCGCTTTGGAAGCGCAGTAGTGAGCATGGGTGGCCCAGGGACGCAGTCCGCCCAGCGAGCCCAGATGGATGATGCGCCCACGGCGCTGCCGCAACGTTTTCAGCGCCGCCTGCGAGACCAGGAAGGGACCCCGCACGTTGGTAGCGAACATTTCGTCCCATTGCCGCGCGGTGATCTTTTCGAACTCTAGGGTCTCGTAGATGGCGGCATTGTTGACCAGCAGGTCCAGCCCGCCAAACTCATGTGTGACCCTCTTCACCGCCTCGCGCACGCTTTTTTCCTGGCGCACATCACAGGCCAGGGCCAGGGCGCGCACCCCGTTTCGGCAAATCTCCCCAGCTGTCTGCGCTGCCTCGCGCCGCGAGCGCAAGTACGTAATGGCAACATCCGCCCCCGCCGCCGCCAGCGACAGGGCGATCTCTCGTCCGATCCGTCGCCCTCCGCCCGTCACCAGCGCCGTCTTGCCCTGCAATTCCCCTTCTGCCATAGCCCGCGATTGTACCCCGTGATGGACCCGTCCCAGATTTGCTTTGCGAATCCCCAGTCTTGACCCGGGTCGAAACGCCTCTGCCACTTTCCTCGCTTCCTCGCGCAATGCGACATTAGAAGAGCTGGAGGACTTTGGAAGCATCTAATCTCTCGTGACCCTCGGGCCTGAGCTGCGCGAACCGTTACAGGGCAAGCATTTTGACGTCGCCATTATTGGCGGCGGCATCAATGGCGTGGCCATCGCCCGCGAGTGCGCCCGCGCCGGGCGTTCCATCTTACTGCTGGAGCAGCAGGACTTCGCCGCCGGCACCAGCAGCCGTTCCACCCGGCTTATCCACGGCGGCCTGCGCTACCTGGAGCACGGCGAGATCGGCCTGGTGCGCGAATCGGTGCGCGAGCGCCGCCGCCTGCTGCAGCAAAAGCCTCATCTGGTGCGCCCCATCACCTTCCTGCTTCCGCTGGGACCACAGGCGCAGCGCAGCGCGCTCGAAGTCCGCTTCGGCCTGTGGCTTTATCGCCGCTTTGCCGCCACCCATTACCGCAACCGCGCCGGCGATGGCATTTCCGCCCTGGAGCGTCTGCTGGATTCCGGCCAGCGCTGGCGCATTTTTCATTACGAGGACGCGCAATGCGAATTTCCTGAGCTCCTGGCGGCCGAATGGCTGGTCGAAGCCACCGATGCCGGCGCCGTGGCCCACAATCACACCCAGGTGCTCGAAGTTGAGGTTTCTGAGGGGCAAGCGCGCGGCCTGCGCCTCCGCGACCGCCTTACCAGCCGCGAAGCGCGCGTGGAAGCCAGCTGGATCATCAACGCCAGCGGGCCCTGGGCCGACCAGGTGGCGCAAGCCGCCGGTCTGAGAGCTGCCACCATGATCGGTGGCGTGCGCGGCTCGCACATCGTGCTTCCCTGCTTTGCTGGCATGCCCGACGCCGCCATCTACATCGAAGCCGTGGACGGTCGCCCCTTCTTCGTTATTCCCTGGAACGGCCAGGTGCTGGTGGGAACTACGGAAGTGCCTGACCGCAGCGACCCCGCCCAGGTCCAGGCCGGCGCCGGCGAAGTGCAATACCTGCTCGACTCCCTGCGCCAGCGCTTTCCCTCAGCAGCCGTCTCAGGTGAACAGGTTTTGTATGCCTACGCCGGGGTGCGTCCCTTGCCCTTCGTCGGCGATGACAATCTTTCCGCCATCACCCGCCGCCACTTTCTTCACGATCACGCTGAAGACGGCGTGGCCCAGATGATTTCTGTGATCGGCGGCAAACTGACCACCGCTGCCAGCCTGGCCCGCGAATGCGCCCGGCTCATCGGAATTGACGTGGAGGAACCACGCGGCACGGCGGTCATTTCCGAAGAGACCGATTTTGATTCCCTGCTTCAGGAGTGGGCGGAAACAACCGCAGGGCACGCCGGGATTTCCGTCGAAAGTGCGCGCGCTGTTGCCGCCTGGCACGGGGCGGGGCGGTTGGGTATTGTTCAGCTGGCCAAAAGCGACGGTCGCATGCGTCAGCCGCTCTGTCCTCACACTCACCACATCGTGGCCGAAGCGGTGAATGCGTTCGCCTGCGAACACGCGCAGACGCTCTCCGACGTTCTCCTGCGCCGCGTTCCCGTGGCTCTGGGCGGTTGCTGGTCTGAAGAATGCTCGGCCATGGCGGCGCAGCGCATTGGCAGCGCCCTGGGCTGGTCGGACCTACGGACTGGGGCGGAACGCGATGCTTTCGATGCCGAGCGCGCCGCCTTCCTGCAGAAACCCGCAATCACCGTTCCCGCTCGCCGCTAACATTTTCTGCGCTGTCATCCTGAGCGCAGCGGGCTGATTCGCTTGCGAAGCAGGCCCGCGAAATCCAGGGAGTTCTCTTAATGAAGCTCCTCCCTGCCCTTCGGGGGGCGTGCCGCCATCCTCGCCAGCATCTCCGGATCATCTGACACAATCCCGTCCACACCCCATTCGGCCAGCCGCGGAACATCTTCCTCGCGGTTCACTGTCCACACAATTACTTTCTTTCCTGCTCTGTGCAGGTCATCAATCAGCTCCTGGCTGGCCAGCTTGTACTGGGGAATAACGAAACTCACATGCAGTTCCGGCCACCTCGCTAATTGCCGCGCGTTCTCGCAGATCAGCCCCAAGGGAAGCGATGAATCCTTTTCCGCCATCGAGCGCACCACAGACGGCAAAAAGGAAGAGACTACGAATCGCCGCGGCGCATGCTGGCGCAGCGCCCGCAGCACCGCGTCCTCCAGCCCGGCCACCTTCAGTTCGATATCCAGGAAGGCGCGCTCCGCGTAGCGCTGCAGCACATCCTGCAGGC
>JBLMXE010000257.1:0-5503 GCA_050257615.1 Chlamydiota bacterium
TGCTGGGCTTTGCCGTGCTGGTTGCTATTCCGGTGGCGGCGGTGCTGGCTGGCATTACTGTGGTTGGCCTGCCGCTGGCAATCATGACTCTGCTTTTCTACGGCATCGGGCTGTACCTGGCAAAAATCTTTGTGGGGGTATTTCTGGGACGGCTGGTGTTGCAGACCGATTCCGCCGGCCGGGGCCAAATGATAGCTGCGCTCATCGTGGGACTGGCCCTTCTTACGATTGCCTTTCAGATCCCGTACGCCGTCGGAGTCGTGATCCGTTTTGTGACCGTCTGCTTCGGCCTGGGGGCGCTTGCCTGGCACATTTACTGGGTGTGGCGGCCGCACAGTCCGGAAGCTGAGTCATAGGACGACGCGCTATTGAGTCTCGCAACGTAAATGCGGGAAGGGATCCCGCCAGGTGATGGATTTTATGGTGGAGCTAGTCGGGATCGAACCGACGACCTCATCGTTGCGAACGATGCGCTCTCCCAGCTGAGCTATAGCCCCACGGTGGAACGCGGATCAGCGAAGTTCCGTAGCGGGAGTCAAAGCAATTTTAGCAGATTGTAGCCGAGCTCCCACCGGGCGGCTAAGCGGTTCTTCGGCGGAAGCCGCCAGCCCCGGCGCTACAGGCTGCGTGCGGATAAATCAGGTAGGCGGCGAGAACAGCCGTTGCTCCTAGCTCTTAGGCCGGCGGAGATTCTGTTCTGCCAATGGGCGGGCAAAAGCATTCGTCGGGTTATGCGTGTTGATGGTCAGCACCTTGCGGTAATAGGCCGTCGCCTGGGCGCGGTTGCCCGATTTTTCGTACGCCTGGGCCAACAACAGCAAGATGAAAGGATCGTGCTGGTCGGCCTTTTGCAGGTCGGCAATCGCTCCCTTGTAGTCGTTAGCGTAATAAGCCACGTAGCCCTGCAGGTAAGGGAAGAAGCGCTGCTGTTTGGGGTTGGTTCCCTTATTGAGGAGGGCCTTGGCGGCGGCCACGTGCTTCTCGGCCTCGGCATGGCGGCCGCGGCGGGCGGCGATGCGGGCCTGGGCGTGCGCCCAGCGGAAATTCCACAGGTCCTGCTCCGCCGCGGTCATGTTCGGTTTCAGGAACGCGGTTTCGTGTCCCTTCTGATACCAGGTGAAGGCATTATCCAGGTCGCCGGATTCCAGATAGATGCGCGCCAGTTCGTTGGCGGTCTCGCCCGCGCCTTCGTAGTCCTTCGCTGAAACTTGCGAGTTGAAGGCTTGTTCCTCGTACTTGGCAGCCTGCGCGGCATTGCGCTGGAAGGCATGGGAAACGGCCATGGTGCGCAGGGCCCGGACCTTGCCTTGCGGCGGAGCGAGGTCAATGGCCTTGGCCAGTTCGCGGCGAGCCTGGTTGTATTCGCCCTTCAGATCCAGAGCGGCGCCGGCGGCCAAATGCGCTTCGTAGAGTTTGGGATCGGCCTGCATGGCCTGCTGGTAGAGGGCGAGCGCCTGGTCCTGTTTGCCTTCGCGGCTGAGCTTTTCCCCCTGCTTGACCAGATCCTGCGGGCCAGCTGCAGATTGAGCGAGCAGGCAAGCGGCAAAGACCAGCATAGAAAGAACAGCATTTAGCAGCTTCATGGACGGAAATTATGGCACAGGCGCTAACCTTCGTGGTGGTGCACGGCAGATGCTCGGGCGCCGAAGCGCCCTGCCGGCGGATGGCGAACGCGGGCGAGAGCCTGCCCTGAGCTTGCCGAAGGGGCGCTCGCGCCACAGCATAGAAAGCAAAAACCCGCCACATGGGGCGCGGGCCGTAATAACGGAAGGTTGGAGACCTAGCGGTTCAAGGCGTGGGCGGCGTTACGCTCGGCCACTACGCGGCGGGCGTTGTCGGCCAGCGTCTTGGCCTGGGGCAGCAGATCCAGCGCCTTGATGACCTCGGGGTCGGATTCGGCACGCACCTGCAGGCCCTCCTCCTGCCCGAAGGCGTCAATGAAAATTTCCGCCTTGATGTTGGAGCGCACCCAGTCGTTGTTGGCCAGCAGGTCTGCCTCGGTGTAGGAAATCTTCTGCTCGTCGAGGAAGCGGCGGAAGTCTTGCATCACCTGCTCATCCACCGCGAAGCTCTTGGTGGGATGATGGCTGATGGTGTAATGCTTGGCGAAATTGAAGAAGGCGTAGCGCTGCAGCATCCCGTCCTGAAAGGCATTGCTCTTGGGATTGGGAATCTTCACGTCCGGTGTAATACCCCCGCCCCCATACACAGTGCGGCCGCTGTCGGTCAGCTTAATTTCGTGGTTGGTATTGCTGGTGTCGCCGGCGCGATCGTAATAGTAATCGTAAAGCGACACTCCGGTGTAGTCGCGCTGGATCAGACGGCCGCTGGGGGTGTAGTACTTGGCCGTGGTCAGGGCCAAGCCGGTGTTTTCTGAAAGCGGATAGACGGTCTGCACCAGACCCTTGCCGAAGGTGGTTTCGCCGGCGATCAGGCCGCGGTCATGGTCCTGGATGGCGCCGGCCACAATTTCGGCCGCCGAGGCCGTGCCCCGGTTCACCAGCACCACAATGGGATAATCCTTGCCCCCGTTGCCGTGGGTGGCGCGATAGACCTTCTCCGGGCTGGAGCGGCCATGATGGGAGACAATAACCTGCCCCTTCTGCAGGAACTGGTCGGCCACGCCCACGCCCTCGCTAAGCAGACCCCCGGGATTCTGGCGCAGGTCAAGAATTAAGCCCTTCAGGTCGCCCATCTCATTCAGTGCGTCGCGGACCTCGCGGTCGGTGGTCTCCTGGAAGCCGGAAACGTGCATATAGCCGATGCCGGGACGGATCAGGAAGTGCAGGTCCACGCTGTAGCGGGGAATCTCGTCGCGCACAATGGAAAATTCCAGCGGCTTGTCGCTGCCTTCGCGCAGCACGGTGATGCGCACCGTGGTGCCCTTGGGTCCCTTGAGCATATCGGCCACTTCGGCGGTGCTCATGTTGTCGGTTGGCTTGCCGTCCACTGCGATGATCACGTCGCCAGGGTGGATGCCAGCGCGGTAGGCGGGCGTGCCCACGAAGGGCGCGATGACGATGACCTTGTTGTTGCGCGGGCCTACGGTCATGCCTACCCCGTAGTACTTGCCGCGCTGTTCTTCGCGCAACAGGGAATAGGACTTGGGGTCGAAGAAGTTGGAGTGCGGGTCGAGCACGTGCAGCATGCCGGGAATGGCGCCGTTATAAATGGCTTTGTCGGGGTTCACCGGCTCGGCGTAGTTCTGCTCGACGATGTTGTACACCTCGGTAAAGGTGCGCAGGCTGTCGCTGATGTCGCCATCACCCCGGCCAGAAGAGGCGGCGCCCACCTTCTCACCGAAAAGAAGGCCCAGAAAACCACAACTGAGGATGACGAAAGCAATCAGGAAAAGAGAGCGGCGAGCGCGACGGACCATCGTAAATCCTTGATCAGGCTGAGGTGTGGACATGACCAGCAAGGCCACGAACTTATGCGCAGTATACCATGCTGCTGGATGCCAAGCCCTGTACTTTCCAAGGCTTGCGCGGGTACGCTGCGGGTTCCTGGCTTGGGTTCCAGCCTATACGATCCAGGTACCGGCCGGGAAGGTGCAGAAAGTAATGTTCCGTTTGCCAGTGGTCCCAGTCGGTGCCGAATCGGGAAAGCCTAGCGAACCACGCCTTCAAGGGGGGAACTGGCGGTGGCGTAAAGCTTTTTGGGCATGCGGCCGGCAAGATAGGAGGCGCGCCCGGCGAGAATGGCATGTTTCATGGCCTGGGCCATGAGCACCGGCTCCTGGGCGCCGGCAATGCCGGTATTCATGAGCACCGCATCGGCGCCCAGCTCCATGGCGATGGTGGCGTCGGAAGCAGTACCGACGCCGGCATCCACGATCAGGGGCACCTCGGTGACGACCTCGCGCAGGATGCGGATGTTGGCCTGGTTCTGAATGCCCAGGCCGCTGCCGATCGGCGCTCCCAAGGGCATGACCGCACTTGCGCCCGCCTCCACCAGACGCTTGGCAAGGACCACATCGTCAGAGGTATAGGGCAAAACCGTAAAGCCTTCCCTTACCAGGACACGGGTGGCTTCCAGGGTGGCCTGGATGTCGGGATAGAGAGTACGTTCGTCGCCAATGACCTCCAGTTTGATCCAGTCGGAGAGGCCGACTTCGCGGCCCAGGCGGGCGGTACGGATGGCATCCTCAGCGGTATAGCAGCCGGCGGTATTAGGCAGCAGGAAATATTTGGCGGGATCAATGTAGTCGAGCAGCGACTCCTTGCTGCGGTCCAGGTTGACGCGGCGCACGGCCACCGTGACCATCTCCGCGCCGCTGGCTTCGATGGCGCGCGCGGTCTCGGCGAAGGATTTGTACTTGCCCGTGCCCACAATCAGGCGGGACCGGAATTGGCGGCCGGCGATGACCAGGGAGTCCATGCGCCTATTGTAATGAAATTCCGGGGAAGTGTGCTCAGAGAGCTCTGTGCTCCGGACCGGTATAGAGGGGAAGCGCGGCGCAGGTTTCCTTGACTAGTTGTTGTTGTGCTGAGGTGAAGTAAGCAAACTCGAATCCGTAACGGAACATGGCTTTGTTGCGCACCACGGCGGAGGCGCGCAGTTGTCCGGCGGGAAGCTGCAGGGAGAACTCCACCTCCTCACCCACAGATAACTCTTCAGGCAGGATAGCCGACAGGCCCGATTGGCTGATCTCCAGAGCAATGCCGGGAATCATGGCGCCTGTCCCTGCGCGCCGCCAAAGGTTTAGGGGCATGGCCAAATGGTGGCGGGGATGGCGCCGGTGAGCGGAATGCCCGCTCGCAACTCCGGCATCGCGCCGTGGCACTTCAAACATTCTGTTTCTCTCCTGAAAATCACAAACCGCCGGCGGGCCGTGCCGGGCTTTCTGAGAAGTCAGATTGTAGTGGAATGTCGTGAAACGAGATAGGCACGGCGGTAATCAGGAAGTTTCCCTACTTACGCGTTGCGGCCCGGGCGCAAGCGGGCTGTTAATATCGGTTGTTACCTTGCCGGGCACAGCTCTAGGTGGGCTCGCGGCCCTGTGATTAAATCTGCCTATTGCCTTCCGCAGGCGCCAAACCGGGGGTGCAGGTCCGGAAAGTCGAGGGTCCATTCTCGTCGCCGGAAAAGCGTAATTTTGTGCTCTGCCTGGCGCTGGCGCTGCTTGCCCTGGCGGTTTATAACCCGGTCAGCCATCATCCTTTCGTCAACTACGACGATAATCTCTACATTACTCAAAATCCGCACGTCCGCGCCGGGCTGACGTGGGATTCGATGCGCTGGGCGTTCACCACGTTCGACCAAGCCAACTGGCATCCGCTGACCTGGATCTCCCACGAACTTGACTTTCAGCTGTTCAAGCTGAACCCGGCAGGGCACCACTACAGCAACGTCCTGCTGCAGGGCCTGAATGCCGTGCTGCTGTTTCTGGTGCTGCAATGGGCGACGGGTTCGACCTGGCGCAGCCTGATGGTGGCGGCGCTGTTTGCCGTTCATCCCGTCAACGTGGAGTCGGTGGCCTGGGTGGCGGAGCGCAAAACGC
>JBLMXE010000258.1:0-5885 GCA_050257615.1 Chlamydiota bacterium
TTCCACCTGCTCAAATCCTTTGGCGCTGGCCCGGCCGAAGTGGATCTTTTCACCTTTGACTTCACTTCCGGAACAGCACAGGACACCAGAACCCCAGCGGTTACTCTTAAGAGCAAGGGAAGCTGAGTATGCAAGTGGACCGGTGTCACAGGGAAAATCGCTAGCCTTCACCTCCCGGAGCTAAATGGACAAGGCCCCCACCATTGCCTGCGAAGCGAAAGAAAGGCTTAGCGCAAACTTTGCCTCATCCGCAGCCGCAGTCTTGTCATACCTCATACTGGCGGGTGGATTGGGTACGCTGGCGGCGATGGTCAACCTGGTGGTGCGCTCTTATACCTCCCTGCCTTATTGGGATATGTGGTCCATCCCGACCTTTCTGGCCAGACCGACCCAGCCCACCCTTCACTGGCTCTGGGCGCAGCACAACGAGCATCGCATCCTGCTTTCCAAGATCGTGCTCTGGCTTGATTATCGTTGGTTCCATGGCCTGGACATCTTTCCCCTTTGCTGCATTTTCCTGACACAGTTGACTCTGCTCACTGCGCTGCTGTGGGCGGCTGCAGCAATGGGGAGAATGCGCGGGACCCTTTGGCGGGCCGTAGCCGGGATTTCCGCTCTTTGCCTGTTCTCGACTGCGCAGTGGGAGAACTTTGTTAACGGTTTCCAGTTGGCATTCTTTTTTGTCGGGCTCTTTTTTACATTGGCAATCATTGCCGTTTTGCGCAGCGGTGCCGAAGGCGACGTGCCTCCTGGCACCCAGTGGAGATACGCCGTCCTGGCGGTGCTGGCGGGAGCGGCGGCAAACTATTCCTTGGCCAACGGCATTATTGTCTGGCCTATTATGGTTTTGATGGCGGTTCTGAACCGCTGTCGCAAGAACATCATTGTTTTTGAGGCCATCAGCGGGCTGCTGATCGCAGGGTCGTACCTCTACCATTACCACACGCCTCTCCCGCGGATCAGTCCCTTGCAGTGGCTGCAGCACCCTTACCTGATTGCTGTGTACGTGGTGAAATATGTGGGCGCGCCCCTGGATTTCGACCATCTACGGCTGGCGGGTGTGTTCGGTGCCATCGGTGTGGCCGCCGCTCTCCTGCTGTTGCTCCGAATTGTGCTCTCCTGCGAACGCCAGCCTTTTATGCTGCTCTTGGCATCCCTGCTCCTATTCGTCTTAGCCTCCGCGGCGATGACGGCACTGGGAAGATTGAATTTCGGCACCGACCAGGCTCTCTCCAGCCGCTACAACACCGTGGCTTTGCTGCTGTGGTTGTCCCTGGCAATTTGGCTGCTGCGATTTGTAGGCCGGTGGAGTGCGCTGGCACTGGTGGCGATCGAGATAGGATTGTTGCTCATGCTCGGTCTGGGAGCGGCGCGCTTGAAGTACCCGATGAGGCAAGCCGGGCAACGGAAATTGCGCGCCAACACGGCTTCGCTGGCCATCCTGACCGGAGTTTTTGACCAGCAGGCTCTGGCCGCGATTTATCCCAATGCGGCTCTTCCCTGGCAGGATGCGAGCTTTTTCAAGCAGCAGCGATTCTCGATTTTTGCCACCGCACTGGCCCGAAACCTGAATCAGCCCTTGTCTGCGGCTTACCGCATACGTCCGCAACCCTGCTGGGGGAAGCTAACAACCGCTGAATCCATTGTGCAGAATGCTGGTTCCGGTGAGCGCCTTTCCGGTTGGGCTTGGGATCCGTTTCGGCGTGGCGCCGTAAAGGAGGTCGTGTTTGTCGCGGGAGGAAAAATCGTTGGTTATGCCACACCCGGGGTCTGGCGGCCGGACTTAAGCGTCCGATTTGGAGCGCGCAGCGCCCGCAGGGCCGGATGGATAGGTTACGTTGGAGCGGTGGCGCAGAATTCAAATGTGGCTGCCTACGCGGTTGTGCCCTCTGGGCGCGACGAGCAAGCCTGCGCCCTGGTGCATCCTCCCACCACCCCTAAAGGCACTGTCGGCGAGCCAGTTTTATTTTTGGCGCCTCCCTCGGCCGAGTAGATGCTGGTTCTCGCACGGGCATACGAAGTCGCCGCAGGGTGGCGAGGTTCTCCGCTCATATAAAATGCTAGCCACTGGATCTGGAAAGCCAGCCGGTACTTCTCGGCAAAAGCTGTCATGAGGAAACGGTATGAGTAGCGGAAGTAGGGTGGTGATTGTGGGCGGATGCGGCCACGTTGGACTGCCTCTGGGAGTTGTCCTCGCCTCCCAGGGATGTACGCAGGTTGATCTTCTTGAGATCGATGAGAACAAGGTAGCGACGGTCAACGCGGGGCGCATGCCCTTCCTGGAAGCCGGCGCGGACGCCATGTTGCGCGAAGTTATCGGCAAGACCCTGCGGGCGACCCTCGATCCCTCCTGTCTGCGAGACGCCGATATCGTCATCACCGTGGTGGGCACCCCGGTGGACGAACACCTTAACCCCACGGTCCATGAGCTTTACCGGACCGTGGACGAACTGGTGGAACGAATGCGGCCGGGCTCGCTGCTGATTCTGCGCAGCACCGTCTACCCGGGCGTCACCAAACTGGTGCACGACCGCATTCAGACGCGCGGCGGCGCCATCCAGGTGGCTTTCTGTCCGGAGAGGATCACCGAAGGCAACGCCATCGCAGAACTGACCCGGCTGCCCCAGATTGTGGCTGCCTTCCAACCGGAAGCGCTGCGCCGCGCCCGGCAGCTCTTTCTCGCGATTACTCCGACAATTATTGAAATGGAGCCCCTGGAAGCCGAGTTGGCCAAGCTGTTTACCAACAGCTGGCGGTATTTGAACTTTGCCGTGTCCAACCAGTTTTACATGCTGGCCGAAAGCTACGGGCTCGATTTTTACCGTATTCACGACGCGGCCACTCGCGACTACCCGCGCATGCGCAGTTTCGCCCGCGCCGGCTTCGCGGCCGGTCCTTGCCTCCTGAAGGACACTCTGCAGCTGGCTGCTTTCGCCAGTAACAATTTCTTTCTTGGCCATGCCGCGATGCTGATCAATGAGGGCTTGCCCAATTTCCTGGTCAATCAGCTGCGCGATCACGGTCTGCGTAGCCGCACAGTGGCTATCCTGGGCATGGCATTTAAAGCTGAATCGGACGACCGGCGTGACAGCCTCTCCTACAAGCTGAAGAAGCTGCTGGAGGTGGAGGCCGGGGAAGTGCTCTGCGCCGACCCTTATGTGGACGATCCCTCGCTGGTTCCGGCGGAAGAGGCAATCCGGCGCGCCGATATCTTAATTCTGGGCGCCCCGCATGCTGTCTATCGCAACCTGGAAATTCCTCCCGGCAAGCTGACGCTGGATGTCTGGGGTATATGGCCGGCAGGGAAGTCCTCTGCCAAAGGCGCACGCACAAAAGCATCAGTAGGTCATTCTTAAAACTCACTATGAAAATCCTGGTTACCGGCTCGGCCGGCTTCATTGGCGGTTATCTGGTGGCGGAGTTGCTGCGCCATGGGCATGAAGTAGTGGGTGTAGACAACTTCAGCAAGTATGGCCAAGTCAAGAAATCCTACGACGCCGATCCTCACTACCGGTTGGTCCGTGGCGATGCCAAGGATGTGGCCCTGCTGAAGGAATTGCTCCGCGATTGCGATCACTTCGTGGCCGGCGCCGCCATGATTGGCGGCATCTCCTATTTCCACGAGTTCGCCTACGACCTGCTGGCGGAGAACGAGCGCATCATCGCCGCCGCTTTCGATGCCGCCATTCATGCCCACCAGCATGGTCGCCTGCAGAAAATTACGGTTTTGTCGTCCAGCATGGTGTTTGAGTCCACCAGCGAATTTCCCACTCCCGAAGGAGCGGAACTGCGCTCACCGCCCCCGCGTTCGACGTATGGCTTCCAGAAACTGGCTACCGAATACTTTGCCCGCGGCGCCTGGGAGCAGTACCACTTGCCCTATACCATCGCGCGTCCTTTCAACTGCGTCGGCGTGGGCGAAAAACGCGCCTTGCGCGATCGCGATATCAGCAGCGGCAACGTCAAGCTGGCCATGTCGCACGTCGTCCCCGACCTGGTGCAGAAAATCCTGAAAGGCCAGGACCCGCTGCATCTTCTGGGATCAGGTCAACAGGCTCGGCATTACACCTATGGCGGCGATCTGGCCGCCGGCATCCGGCTTTGCATCGAGCACCCCGCGGCTCTCAACCAGGATTTCAACCTCTCCACCCCCGTTCGCACCACGGTAGTGGAGCTGGCGGAACTCGTCTGGCGCAAGATTCACGGCCAGGAGAAGCCGTTCCGATATGTGAACGACCCTCCCTATGAGTACGACGTCCAGGAACGCTCGCCGAGAACGGAAAAAGCGACCGAGCTGCTGGGATTTCACGCCCAGACCTCGCTGAGCGACATGCTGGATGAGGTAATTCCCTGGATCGCCCAGCAGATCGAGGTGGGGCAGATCTGAGCCTGGCATGGAAGATAATCTCGAAGTTATTTACGACAAGCGCTTCTCCGGCCGCGAACAAGAGCGCGACAAAGTCTGGCGGGTCCTGACGCGCCACTTTTTCCAGCGCTGGGTGCGGCCGACGGATGTCGTATTGGACGTCGGTGCCGGCTACTGTGAGTTCATCAATAACATTCAGGCCGGGGGCAAGTACGCGCTGGATTTGAATCCCGCGACCGCGACGCGTGCGGGCGCTGATGTCCGGGTCTTATCGCAGGATGTAACCGCTGCCTGGGCCCTGGCCTCGGCGTCGGTTGACGTGGTGTTCAGCAGCAATTTTTTCGAGCATCTCCCCAGCAAGGATGCCCTGCAGCATTGCCTGCGGGAGATCCATCGCGTGCTTCGGCCGGGCGGCCGCCTGCTGGCCATGGGCCCCAATATTCGCTTCTGCTATGACGTTTACTGGGACTTCTTCGACCATTTCCTTCCTCTCAGTGACCGTTCCTTGGTGGAGGCGATGGAGATCGAGGGTCTGCAAGTGGAACGCGCCATCCCACGTTTCCTGCCCTTCACCATGAAGGGAAAAAGCCCGCCGCCGGCCCCGTTCATTCGCCTTTATCTCGGACTGCCTGTCTTCTGGAAGCTGCTGGGCAAACAATTTCTCCTTATAGCGCGCAAGCCCTAGATGGAACCGCTCACCATTGTGATCCCGGTTTACAACGAAGGCGCTAATTTCCCCGCGCTGTGGCAGGAATTGTCCTCGCAGGTTCGCTCGGAATTTGTTGTGCTGGTAGTTTACGACTTCCTCGAGGATGATACGGTTCCAGTAGTGAAACAAATGCTGGCTGCGGGCGAGACGCGCCTGCGTTTGCTGCAGAACGATGTTGGCCGCGGCGTGGTCGGAGCCATTTTGACCGGCTTCCGCACGGTAGAGCAGGGGCCGGTGCTGGTGGTTATGGCTGATCTCTCTGACGACCTGACTCGAGTGGACGAAATGCTCGCCCTCTACCGCCGGGGCTACAAGTTGGTGGCCGGCAGCCGCTACATGAAGGGAGGCAGCCTGGAAGGCGGACCCTGGTTTAAACAACTGCTGTCGCGGGCCGCCGGCGTCAGCCTCCACTGGTTGCGCCGCATCCCCATCCACGACGCTACCAACGCCTTCAAGATCTATGACAGCGACATGCTGCGCTCTTTTACCATCCAGAGCCGTGGCGGCTTCGAACTGAATCTGGAAATCACGGTCAAGGCCTTCCTCGCGGGCTACCCCATGACCGAAGTGCCGGCGCGCTGGCGCGATCGCGCTGCCGGGCAATCGCGTTTCCGCCTCTGGGCGTGGCTCCCGCGCTACCTGAAGTGGTATTTCTACGCTTTCCGGACCCGCCGCAAAATCTAGTTCACAACCACCAGGCAAAAGACAGCTGAGGCCGCCGAAGGTCTAAATGGGCGCCATTTGCCGCTGCCGCATGTACTCGGCCAGGGCTTCCTGCCAGGGGCGGAATTCGGCAATGCCGGCGGCGCG
>JBLMXE010000259.1:0-9702 GCA_050257615.1 Chlamydiota bacterium
CCCGAACTCGCGGCCCGCCTGGTTTTCATTACCGGCGATATTGCCAATGAGGAAACCGTGGCCACGCTGCAGAAAACCGGCGCCCCCTGCGTCGAGAAGCCTTTTCGCGTGCAACAACTCCTGGAGGTGGTCGAAAAGACCATCGGGAAGGCGCCATGAGTGAAGATGGACGTATTCGCCTGCTGATCGTGGATGACGAGCAGAACATCCGCAGGCTGTGCATGAAAATCGGCGAGTCGCTGAACTTCGCCTGCGGGGAAGCGGAGAACGCCGAAGCCGCGCTGGCCCGCCTGGAAATCGAAACTCCCGACCTCATCCTGGTGGATTTACGCATGGCCCAGATGTCGGGCCTGGAGTTTCTGGAGACGGTTAAAAAACAGTCGCCTCGCACCGAAGTGGCCATCATCACCGGCTACGGCTCCATTGACAATGCCGTGCAGGCCATGAAGCTTGGCGCCTACGACTACATCACCAAACCCTTCCGCCTGGAAGAGATCAAGCTCATCCTGCAGCGCATGGCGCAGAAGGTGCGCCTGGTGCTGGAAAACCGCGCCCTGCGCGAGCGCGTCAGCACCGAGATGGGCGGCATTGTGGGCGCCTCCAAGGAAATTCAGGATGTGCTGGTGCTGATTGACCGCCTGAAAGACACGCGCACGCCGGTGCTGATCAGCGGCGAGAGCGGCACGGGCAAGGAACTGGTGGCGCGCGCCATTCACTTCCGCGGCGCGCTGGCCAAGCGCCCCTTTGTGGCCGTGGATTGTGGCTCGCTGGTGCCCACCCTAATTGAGAGCGAACTCTTTGGCTATGAGAGGGGCGCCTTCACCGGGGCTGTGCGCTCCAAGGAAGGGCTGTTCCAGGCGGCGGACGGAGGTACGATTTTCCTCGACGAAGTGGGCGAGCTGCCGCTGGAGATGCAGGCCAAGCTGCTGCGCGTACTGCAGGAAAAAGAAGTGCGCCCGGTGGGCAGCAATCACAAAATCAAGGTGGATGTGCGGGTGATGGCGGCCACCAATCGCGACCTGGAGACGGCCTATAAGTCCGGCGCCTTCCGCAAGGATCTCTATTTCCGTCTCAACGTGGTTACGGTGCATCTGCCGGCATTGCGCGACCGCCGCAGCGACACTCCTGACCTGGCGCACTGGTTCCTGAGCCGCTACGCTCCTACTCAGCCCATCAAGATCACCACCGCGGCCATGAAGTGCCTGCGCGCTTACGATTGGCCGGGCAACGTGCGCGAACTGGAGAATTGCATCGAGCGCGCCGTGGCCCTGGGCGATCAGCAGGTGATTGATGTCCGCGACCTGCCGCCTGGCATTCAATCGCTCTCCGCTACTGCCGATTGTCCGGCAGAAGCGTTTGTTCCTCCGACCGTCTCTACGGACCTGGAGGACATCGAGCGCGTCACCATTGAGCGCGTCTTCGAGCAGGTGAACGGCGACAAAACTCTGGCCGGCCAGTTGCTGGGCATCAGCCGGGCCACGCTCTACCGCAAGCTCAAGCGCTATGGAATCGGGATGAAAGCCGCGGCGGCAGCTGCCGGCTCGGCCGCTTCTCCGCTGGTTTCCCGCAACACCGTGCACTGAAGTGCGTCAGCTCGGCGCGTATACTGGAAGCCAGTGGGAGCGCCACCCCCGTAACCCTGTTTACCCCTTCGTGGATGGATACCAGCATGTCAGAAGACGCCAGCGGACGTTTATTTCTACAATTCTCTTCCCGCAAGCTGCTGCAGCTCTCCTCGCGGATTGACACCTGTCTGGCTCGCCTGAGCGAAGAGCAGATCTGGGCGCGCAACGGCGACCACGAGAACGCCGTCGGCAACCTGGCGCTGCACCTGTGCGGCAACGTGCGCCAGTGGATTATTTCCAGCATCGGGGGCGCTCCCGATACCCGCCAGCGCGACACCGAGTTTTCCGCCCGCGGCAATGTCGGCGGGAAAGAGCTGCGGGAGCGACTGGGAACCACGGTCAGCCAGGCCACGGCGGTTATTAATGCTCTCAATACCAAGCGCCTTGCCGATCGTCTGGTGATCCAGGGAACGGACGTCTCTGTGCTGGATGCCATCTACCACGTGGTGGAGCATTTCGCCATGCATGCCGGGCAGATCATTTTCATCACCAAGATGCGGAGCGCGGCTCCCCTGGACTTCAGCCAGGATGTGCAGTCAGCCGGCCGGCAAGAGCGGCAAGTGCCCTAGTCGAGCCGTCGGACCGCAGGAACCTTCTCTGGCTGCACGGTGTCTCAAGGTTTAGGGATGCGCCCATGAAGGCCTTGATTCTAGGGATGCTTCTCGGCGCGCTTGCCGCAGCAGATCTGGAACAGAGATTCGACCCCCGTGTCCGCGTTTCCGAGGGCGTTGGCGACCACAACCTGGTTTATCGAACTTCACCCGTTTGTCCCGAAAATTACTGCGCTGTGTGCGCGCATGCAAAGGTCAAGCTGCGAGTGCTGGTCGGGAAAGGCGGAACTGTGGAACGGGCTTTTTTTTTCAGCGGCGATGCGCGCCTGGCTGCAGCCGCCATCCGTGCTGTCGAGCAGTGGCGGTATCAGCGGCTGTTCCTGAATCAGGCGCCGGTGCAATTCGAAACCTTCACCACCGTTCGATTCCGGGCTTGCGGAACCTGAGGTTCCCCGTCAGCCTTATTGTGCGGAACTGGCCAGCAGGGATCCCATGCTGGGCTTGTAATTGTAAAAGTCGGCCACCTGGTGCAGGTAGTCAATAACGCGCTCGTCGTACTGCTGCTTGAGAGCCGGGGTGAGCACGTTGTGCAGGGCGTTGGGATCGCTGGCCAGGTCGAAGAGATAGCTCTCCGGGGGCGAATCGTAAGCCACATAAAGAAATCGCCCGTTGTTGTCCAGGATGCCGTACACGGCGCACACGTCGGAAGCCAGGAACAGGTCTTTGCGCGAATAACTTTCCAGTTCCTGCCGCGTGGCCGCAAACAGCGGGTGGCCGAGCATGGGATCGTGAATGATGGGCCGGTGGCCAAGCAGGTAATAGAGCGTGGGCGTGATGTCGGTCAGAGTGGAGACCCGCTGGTCGTCATAGACGAACTGGCCGCGCAGCTTCGCCGGCAGGTGCACGATAAGGGGCACGCGGACGATCTCGGGATAGATGCTGGTGGAGTGGCTGTAGCGGCCGAACTGGCCGGTGGCGTCGCCGTGGTCGGAAGTGATGACGATGATGCTGTCGTCATACAGGCCGCGCGCCTTCAGATATTGCACGAACCCTCCCAGGCAGCCATCCACCTGGTGCACCTCGTAGGCGATGCGGTTGTTGAAACCGGGCCGAATGCGCCAGTTGGCGCTGCTCATGCGCGGCCGATCGTTGTGGGCAAACTGGTGCACGTTCATGGGTTGGGCGTAGAAGAGCACGGGCCGGGAGTGGTCGCGACCCTGGTCGAGCGCGTTTTCCGTCTGCGCCACCGTGGAGCACACCTCGAAGCGGTTCCACAAGGGCTTGTCCGTATCCAGCTTAATCAGGTCGTCGCTGCGGGAAAGCAGTTGGCTCAGTACCGTGTCATAGCTGACCACCATCTGGTAGCCGTCGGCGCGGGCCAGCTTTTCCAGCCCGTTCACTTTTGCGAACGGCTGCAGGTAATGGGCGTGGAGCAGCATGGCGCCCGCCCAGATCGCCGGCTCTGAGAGCGTGGTTCCGGAGTATTGCGTGTACACGTTGTGCAGCACCACGCTGTCGCGCGCCAGCGCATCCAGGTTGGGGGTAAAGTCCGCCTTAGGGTTGTAGGCGCCCAGGTAGTCGGGGCGCATGGAATCAATCACAAAAATGAAAATGTTGGGGCGATAGCCGGAGCGGGGAAGCAGCGGATTCACCAGCCTCACATCCACGGCGGAAGCGCCGCGAATGTCGGAGTATTCGCGCATGATGCGGCACAAATCACCGCAGTTTTCCCGGGGCGCATTGCCCAGCAGATCGTGCACTAACTGGAAGGAGGCGTTCTGCAGGGCATAGGTTTGCATGTGCCGATTGATGGTGTCGTCGGTATCCCCCAGGGGCTTCGCCCAGAAGATTTCCGAAGCCTGCAGGCCTTTGTAGGTAAATCCGCATACCAGTAAAACCGCAATCATCGCCACCGCCGAATAATGCGCCCGCTGAGGACGCAAGCGGTAAAGGCAGGCAGTCAGAACAACCCAGAAGATGAGGGTGCAGGTGCGCTCCAGAATGCCGTTCCAGTCGCCGCCGCGGATGATGGAAGGCAAGGCCACCGCGGCTATGGCCACCACACCCGCCAGCGACACCGTAATTGCTTTCCTGGAGTTACTCGCGCTGTTCACCCTCTCCAGGAAGGGAAGGAGCAGCGAGCTTACAAATAAGGTCAGGGCAGCGGCCAGGCACGCGGCATAGAGCTGCGCCGGCCAGCCTTCAAAACTCATGGCGCTGCTCAGGAACCGGCTCAGCCCCAGCCATAGCGCGGCAAAACAGAGCGCCGCTACCAATGCGGTGCGCAGTCGGCGCGCTGCCAGCAGGCTGATGAAATTGAACACGGAGAAGACCGCCACCGCCAACGTTACGTGGGAGAGCAGGCTCCAGGCGGTAAGTTCCGCCTCGGCGGCATGGAAGCCAAACGTGCCCTTATCGAGATATGCATGCAAGATCGTTCCGGCGGAATACAGCAAGGCGACCAACACCGCAGTCAGCACCGCTGTGGAATAGGGAAATTGTTCGCTCGCTCCCTCCCGCCGGCGAAGCCAGGAGCGGCTCGCATCTGGAACGGTGGTGAGGAGCAGAGCCGCCAGAGCCAGCAGGCTGGCCACGTAAGCGCTACGGTCGCTCTGCACCGAAGGCATGAATGGTCTGGCCAGCAGATAGAGGCCGGGCGCCGCCAGGACCAAAAAAGTTGCTGTGTGCCATGCCGCCTTTCTCCCTGGCCAGTAAGCCACGGCTCCTCCTGCCCAAACCAGCCAGTAGAGCAATGCGTGGCGATGCGCAAACCAGGGCATCCATTCATAGGCCGGCGCCTTGATCAGGGCGTAATAGGTATAGGGCAGAAAGGCCAGCAGGCAATAGAGGGACGTCAACAGTAAATACGTGCCCCAGAACAACTTAAGGAAAGTGGTGGCGCAGAGCCTCAACCGGAATCACCCTGCGTAGAGTGTCAGCTGGGCAGGATGAGATGAGCAAGATGCCTTTAGTAAGCTCAGGGGAACCGACTAAGACAAAGGCGGACAACACGATGCAAGCACCCTGCCCCTCCCAAGCCGAGTTATTCTAGCTGCCATGTCCTGGGCTGAACCCGCCTCTTCGCGGCACCAGCTATCAGTAGCTAAGCGATTGGAGCGCCTGAAGATCGGGCGCTTTCATCGCCGCTTTGTCGCGCTGGTTTCGCTGGGCGGCTGGTTCGACCTTTACGACTTGTTCATGGTCGCTTACCTGGGAGCGGCATTGCAGGAGTCCCACTTCCTTACCCTGCACCAGTTCAGCCTGCTGGTGGCCGCGGGATTCCTGGGCATGTTTCTGGGAACAGTGTTTTTCGGCTTGGCCAGCGATCGGGTGGGGCGGCGCAGCGCCTTCGTGGTCATGCTGCTGATCTATTCCGCCTTTACGCTGGCGGGAGCCCTGGCGCCCAACGCCGAATGGCTGATCCTTACGCGCTTCCTGGCGGGGGTGGGCATTGGCGCCGAAATCGTGGTGATTGACACCTACGTGACCGAACTGGTCCCCAGCGGGGTGCGGGGGCGCTTCGTGGCCATCACGCAGGTGGTGGGATTCACCTCCGTGCCGGCAGTTGCGCTTCTCTCGCGCGTGCTGATTCCCACCCACTTCCTGCTGGATGGCTGGCGCTGGGTGATGGTGATCGGCAGCGCCGGTGGGTTGCTGGCCTGGTACTTCCGGCTGCGCCTGCCGGAATCGCCGCGCTGGCTGGCGGAGCGTGGCCGTAGCGAGGAAGCGGAGCAGATCGTGGCGGAATTGGAGGCGGAATCGGGCGTCCGGGAAGGGGAGCCGGTGGCTGAGGATCGGATCGCTGATGCCCTCGGCCCGGCACGCTTATCGGTGTGGGCGGCATTCGCCGAGCTTTGGCGGCCGCCTTACGGAAGGCGAACCGCGATGCTGGTCGTATTCCAGGCCCTGCAAACCATCGGCTTCTACGGTTTCGCCAACTGGGCGCCCACCTTCCTGCTGAAACGCGGCATGACTCTCATTTCCTCTTTGGATTACACATTGCTGATCGCGCTGGTGGCGCCGCTGGGTCCGCTGCTGGCCGCCTTCACCTCCGACCGCCTGGAGCGCAAATGGACCATTGCCACAACGGCGCTGCTGATCGGCTTATTCGGCCTGGGATTCGCCTTCTGGCGGCAGCCCGCCCTGATCGTGCTCAGCGGCGCTTTGCTGACCCTCTGCAATAATTGTTTCTCAGCCAATTTTCACGCCTACCAGAGCGAGCTTTATCCCACCCGCATCCGGGCCACGGGCGTGGGCTTCACTTATAGCTGGAGCCGGTTGAGCGCCGCCCTCACCTCGCTGCTGATTGGCGCCCTGCTGGTCTATGGCGTGAGCGCTGTCTTTGCCCTGCTGGCTGCCGCCATGGTCCTGGTCGCGGTGGTGATTGCGGCGCTGGGGCCGCGCAGCAACGGAGTGCTCCTGGAAGAATTGTCCGGCTGAGCTTCTTCATTCATCCAAGCCGCGGGAGGCCTTCGGCTCGAAAAGTGCTATGGGGATTTCCCACCAATCATCCCGAAATCACAGTTTCTGGTTTGCCGACTGTGGATTCAGCGACATATCTTTCGGATTCCCCATTCATTCATGTAGCCTCAGAGCCTACAGATTCCTGGATGCTGCTCGGCTCGGGCCGAGAGCCACCAAAGCTTGAACCGCCGCTCATGTCGCAGATTGTGGAGTGGGCTGTACTCGCATTAACCGCCCTGTTCGCCTCAACCCTGGCGGCAGTCACCGGGTTCGGCGGGGCGGCAGTCTTACTGCCGGTACTGGTGGCTGCCTTCGGAGTCCGCGAAGCAATCCCGATCCTGACGGTCGCACAGCTTATCGGAAACGGAAGCCGAGTCTGGTTCAATCGTCAGGAAGTGCACTGGCGTGTGGTGGCTTGGTTTGCTGTGGGCGGCGTTCCGATGGCGCTGCTTGGCGGGTATCTCTTTGCGAAAGCCCCGCTAGGATTCCTCACTCGGCTGCTGGGAGCGTTCCTATTGTTGATCGTTGCATGGCGGCATCTCCGCCCGCGGCAAGCAAAGCCGTTCCCGACCGCCACGTTTGCCGGAATTGGTGCGGGAGCGAGCTTCCTTTCCGCTCTGCTGGGTAGCGTCGGACCAATCATGGCGCCTTTTTTTCTAGGATACGGTCTGGTAAAGGGCGCGTACATCGGCACTGAGGCGCTTTCAACCGTCGTTATGCATGTGACAAAGCTTGTCGCATATCGGCAAACGGCTGTTCTGACGGGGGCCGCTGTGCTGATCGGCCTTGCCTTGGGGCCAATCATGGTGTTTGGGTCCTGGTTGGGCAAGCGGATCGTTGACCGTCTGCCGGAAAAGGTGTTCATTGCGATCATCGAGGGTGTGCTGATCGTAGCGGGAACGCTTTTCCTGGTCCGTGGTTGAGGCCGATCTCGCCCAGTTACAGCGAATAGACCGAAAGCGGATACCGGTGATCATCCTCTAGCTTAACCCGTGCCTGCTTTTGACTGGTGCCCCAGCCGGTAACAAGCGTGAAGCCGATTTATCAATAATTATGTAACCACCCGACCACAAGCGTGTCTATTATGGTCGCAATGGAAGTCCCCCTTTAACGGGAAACCTGTACACTCAGCGTCTGACCGTGGCAATTTTTCCAAACGGAGTCCAAAGTGAAGAGCTTAATCCTCGTGCTCGCCCTGTTTGCGGTGCCCGTTACATTCGCGCAGCAACCGCCAGTCAGTTCTCCGCTTCTCGACCACCTGGCAGGAAAATGGTTGATGGAAGGCACCATGGCTGGCCAGCCCACCAAACACGACATCGACGCGCAGTGGGTACTCGACCATCACTACCTGCAGATTCACGAGGTCTCGCGAGAGAAGAAGGCCAACGGGCAGCCGCAGTATGAAGCTATGGTATTCATCGCCTGGAATGAGCAACCTCAGCGCTACTCCTGCGCATGGCTCGATGTATATGGTGGGTTCTCGGCGGGTTCCATAGGTTTGGCGCAGCCCTCCGACCAGGAACTGGCATTCGTTTTCAAGAACGACAGAGGCGAGCCCGACTTCAGCAACGATTTTGCCTATGACCCGAAGACCGATACTTGGTCAGACACGTTGGATAATATCGTGAACGGCGCACGAAAGCCGTTCGGGCGCGTCAAACTATCCAGGAGATAGCGCTCCATAAATTGACAAGCGCCACGTCAACGAACATGAACAGGGTTTAGCACACTTTACAAATCCCTGTCGTGCCCAGGGAAAGGCATGCCAAGGCAGTCATTTCGCAGCGGTGGATTCCAGTTTCACGCTGGCAGATGCGGAAGTGAAGCCCACGGCGGCGGTGTTGCCTCCGCATACCAGCACACCCACCCGCTTGCCCGGACGCGGCTTGTACTGGCCGGAGAGCAGAGCGGCCAGGGCGGCGGCGCCTCCAGGTTCGGCGGCCACCCGCAGAACGTCCCACAGCGCCGCCTGGGCCCGCAGGATGGCCGCGTCGGAGACCAGTACGACCCTTTCGACATATTTCTGCGCGATGGGAAACATCAACTCGCCCACCCGCCGGGGAGCCAGGGAATCGGCAGCGATGCCACCGGCTTCGGCGTCCACCGGGCGGCCGGCCTCCAGAGCGCGGTAGAGGGTTGGGGCAGCTTCAGGTTCCACCCCGATGATGCGCGTGCGTCCGCCATACCAGGCGGCGATGCCGCCGATCAGCCCGCCTCCTCCCACCGCAACCAGCAGGGCATCGAGTCGAGGGGATTGCTGTTCCAGTTCCAGACCAACGGTGCCCTGGCCGAGCAGGGTCTCCGGCTGGTCGTAGGCGTGAATGGCGAGTGCACCCGACTGGGCCGCCCACTCCTGGCTGGCAGCCAGTGCGTCGGCATAACGTTGCCCGGTTACCACCAACTCGGCACCATAGCCGCGGATGCGGTTCATCTTGGCCTCAGATGACACCACAGGCACGAAGATCCTTGCCGGCGTTCCCAGTTTCATGGCGGCAAAAGCCACGGCCGCTCCATGATTGCCGCCTGAGGCGGCCACCACCCCCGCCGCCGGCACCGGCCGCATCAGCAGGTTGGCAAAAGCGCCGCGCGCCTTGAAAGAACCGGAGTGCTGCAGCAGTTCCAGCTTGAGAACGACGGTCGTTCCGTCCAGGCCGAAGTCGGCGCCCTGGACTTCCACCACCGGTGTCCGCCGTATGTGCTGGCGGATCAGCTCGTCCGCCCGCCTGATCCCTTCTCGATCTATCGCCGCCTGATTCATGTTTTATTGCGGGGGTATCCCCGGAGCGATATTACCAGTTAGATGTGCAGATGCGGCCGCGCCGGGGAGGAGGCGACCTATTTCCGGTTGTCGCTCAGATGCATGAGCGGGGAGTGAACGGGATCAACCGCAATCTCGATGCGCGTGTCTTGCGGGAACGAAACGTCAGTCCCATGGCGGAAAAAGCGGTCGTAGATGGAGCGCGAGGCCGCCAGGCTGGCCATGGAGGCGGCGATGTACTGGGAGCCGGGAGCCAGAACCATAAAATGTCCCAGCAGGGCGAAGCCGTTGCTGGCGGTGGAGT
>JBLMXE010000260.1:0-4607 GCA_050257615.1 Chlamydiota bacterium
TGGCATTAACGTTAGGGTTGTCGTGCGGTGGTGGGAGCGGATCATCTCCCAACATCACCACACCACCGGGAACCTATGCCGTGGCAATCACCGCGACTTCAGGCAGTCTGAGCCACAACACGGCTTTGCAGGTCATTGTGAGAGAGATCAGGAACGTTCCTGATTCCGGTTCTCCGGGCGATCGCGGTCATCGACAGAGGCCTGCACAGGTGAGCGGCAACAAAAACGTTGTGGCGCGAGATTGATGAGCGATATTTAGCGACCGCTGTGACCACACGGTGTGCAACATCACTCCTCGTAGGCAACGACGCGTGCATGAGTATTATTTGTGATCGTGGGCTCATCGCCCTGCGCGTTGCCGCTGTCTGCGTATCATTGTCCACTTGAGACCCGTCAGGGACGGCACCTTCCGTTTCCTGGGCACTCAACCCGGAAGGCTGGTGGTAAATTTGAGTTGATAAGTCCACAACAGGAGGCCGAGGTGCGCGTGTCCAGGCTGTTCATCGCCGTTCTTGTGATCATCTTCCTCTTCCCCGGGTTGCAGGTTCGTGCGCAAGATAGCAGCACTCCACCCATCAACGCCGGCCCCCAGTTTCCCCAGACTCCCAGTGCGGGTCAGCGCCAGCCCAGCGAGGCCGAACGCAAAATGGAACACGAGCAGCAGAAGAAGCTCAACCAGGAGCGCCAGGCCGAACTCAAGCGCGACACCGACAAGCTCCTGCAGCTGGCCACCCAACTCAAGCACGAGGTGGACAAATCCAACGAAAACACGCTTTCCCTCGAGGTCATGCGCAAGGCCGGCGAAATCGAAAAGCTGGCCAAGAGCGTGCGCGAAAAAATGCGCGGCTGGAACTGACCGCCATCCTCCCAGAAATGAACACTTGGATTGTTGGCTTTCTTGCGGTAGATTATGCAACTGAGTTGCAACACAATCCGATATGCCTCTTCCTCAAACCGAAGCTCCGGGACGCCTGGTCGCCGAACTTGTTTCCCGTGGGGTACGCATGACTCATCAGCGGCGCACCATCCTGGGCGTCATCGAAACCGCCAGCCAGCACCTGGATGCCGCGCAAATCCTGCGCCGCGCCCGTAAGCTCGATTCCGGCGTGGACCGCGTCACCGTTTATCGCACCATCCGCCTGCTCAAGCGCCATGGTCTGGTGGACGAACTCGATCTGCTCCATCTGGAGGGCGAGAAGCATTACTACGAGCGCCGCCCTCAGCGTGACCACCTGCACATGGCCTGCTTGCGCTGCGGCAAGATTCTGGAATTCGAAAGCGATCTCTTCGAGCGCCTCAAAGGACAGATCCAGCGCGACTGTCAGTTCCACATCCTGGTCACGCGCGTGGAAATCGGCGGCTACTGCGCCCAGTGCCGCGCCAACTCTCCCAACTCACGCCCCGCCTGAGCCCGCGTTGCAGCTTGTTGCATCGCGTCTGCAACAGAATATTTTGTTGCCTGTCTTGACCCGCCGCTTTCCGGATTTTACATTGAGAGTAGATAGTAGTTGCAACTCAGTTGCAACTAGGAATGTCAATTCTCAAACAGGAATTATTTATGCCTACTCTTACGCGATTCTTGCTGCTGCTTTTGCTGGTTGCCCCGCTCTACGCCCAGGAAGACGCTCCCTATTTCGTCGCTTACGACCACCACCTGGAAGAGCCCGGCAACCTGGAACTGGAGATGAACAGCACCACTGGCGTGCCGCGCAGCGGGCAGCGCGCTTTCTACGCGCCCTTTGCCGAGGTGCAGTACGGCATCAACCGCTGGTGGACTTCCGAACTCTACCTGGAAGGCCAGGCCACCGCCGGCGACAGCACCATCTTCACCGGCTGGCGTTTGGAGAGCCGCTTCCGGCCTCTGCAGGCCGAGCACGCAGTTAATCCAGTTTTCTACCTGGAATACGAGAACATCAACGAAGCTAGCCGCATTGAGAAGGAAATTGTGGGCCACGCGCCGCTCGACTTTGAGCCCAACTCCGAACTCCGCCAGGAGCACGCCCACGAACTGGAGGCCAAGCTCATCCTCTCCAGCGATGTCCACGGCTGGAACATCGCCGAGAACTTCATCGTGGAGCGCAATCTCTCTGAAAACGAGGGCTTCGAGTTCGGCTACGCCTTCGCCACCTCGCGCCGGCTCACCAATTCCATCTCCCCCCATCCCTGCCGCTTCTGTCGGGAAAACTTCGTTGTCGGTCTGGAGTTCTACGGCGGTGTGGGCAGCACCCAGTCCTTTGGTTTGCAGCAAACCGCGCATTATGCCGCGCCGGTGCTGGCCTGGGCGCTCAGCGATCAATCCACTCTCCGCTTCTCGCCCGCGGTGGGCCTTACCCGCTATAGCAATCCCGTGTTGCTGCGCGTGGGCTACAGCTACGAAATCCGCGGCTTTCGTAATAGACTACGGAGGCTGTTTCGGAGCAACTGAGGATGGGATCTAAAACACTGATCATAGCTGCCTTCGCCTTCGCCAGCATGGTCTGCCTGAGCATCGCGCAGACCTCGAATCCGCCAGCTGACAAGTGGCAGGCTCCTGCCGATGCCGCCGCCCAGCCCAACCCCGAGGCCAAGAACCCGGATGCCCCCGTCATCGGCCACAAGCTCTTCATGCGCGCGTGCGTGGGCTGCCATGAAGAAGACGGCAGCGGCAAGGACACCGGCGCCGCCAACCTGCGCGCTCCCGAAGTGCAGGCGCAGAGCGACGGGGCCCTGTTCTGGAAGATCTCTAACGGCAACTCGGCCGCGGGCATGCCTTCCTTCGCTTCCCTGCCCGAAACCCAGCGCTGGGACGTGGTCACATTCCTGCGCACCTTTAAAGATTCCGGCAGCAAGGGCCAGGAAGGCAGCGGCGAAGACAAGAAGGATACCGGCAAAGCCAAGCAGCGTTAGCCGTGTAACCTTTCGCCGCGCTGCCACTCCCTATTTTGCGAGGAGAGCAATGGTCACAAGCGCGCTGCTGCAACAGGCCAAGACGGAGTGCTGGAGCGATGAAGAAGTAGTGGCGCGCGTGCTAGCGGGTGAAACGGCGCTGTTTGAGATCATCATGCGCCGCTACAACCAGCGGCTCTACCGCGTCGCCTACAGCATCCTGCGCAACGATGCCGAGGCAGAAGACGTCATGCAGGACGCCTATGTCCGCGCCTACCAGCACCTGGACCAGTTCGCCGGCCGCGCCCGGTTCTCCACCTGGCTCACCCGTATCGCCGTGCATGAGGCCCTGGCACGCGCCCAGCGCCGCAGCCGCCTGCAGGAACTCGATGCTGAACCCTACGGAGGCAACATGACGCCGCTGAGTTCGACCACGCCCGATCCTGAGCAGCAGGCCTCCGACCGTGAACTGGTGGCGCTGCTGCAGAGCGCCGTGCTGGCCCTTCCCCCGGCCTATCGCTCCGTGCTCATGCTGCGCGATATCGAGGAGATGAGCACCGCCGATACCGCCGAAGCCCTGGAGCTCACGGAAGAAAACGTCAAAGTGCGCCTGCACCGCGCCCGCGCCTTGCTGCGCCGCGAGCTTTTTGCCCGCGCCGGCGAACAGCGCAGCCAGACCTTCCCCTTTATGGGCGCGCGCTGCGACCGCATGGTGGAAGCCGTCATGCGGCGCATTGCGGAACTGCAAGCGCACCCGCCGGCAAAGTACCCACTCTAATTGGAAAAAATTTGTCTTATCGGCTTTAGCTGGGTCGCAGTATACTTTCCCGAACGCAAGATGGAGACCCCGGGCCAGCCCCCGAATACTTCTATTCCGAGAACAACATCGTGAAACGCTGTACCTCCGCTGTAGCTATGCTGATGGTCTGCACCCTGATCTCACTGGCAGGCGCTAAAACGCCTCCTGCCGCGCCTTCAACCGGCTCTCCTTACCTGTTCGTCTGGGCGGGAGACGAAGCGCGCAAATCCAGCGATTTTCTCGCCGTCATTGACGCGAGGCCGTCCTCTCCCAGCTACGGCAGCATCGTTCGCACCCTGCCTGTCGGCATTACCGGCAGCATGCCTCATCACACCGAGTATGAGTTCCCCCAGGACGATCTGCTTTACGCCAACGGATGGGTTGCCGGGCACACTTTTATTTTTGATCTCCACCAACCCCTGAAGCCGCGTATCGTGGCGCAATTCCAGGACCGCGCCGGTTACAGTTTTCCCCACAGCTTCGTGCGCCTTCCCAACGGTGACGTGCTTGCCACCTTTCAGTCTCATGGCGGGGCGCTGGCCGCTGATGGCGGCCTGGTCGAACTGAGGCAGGATGGCTCCGTGGTCCGCTCCGCCTCGGCCCTCGACCCGGCGGTGGACAAGGACGTTATCTGGCCCTACAGCATGGCGGTTGTACCCCAACTCGACCGCGTGGTGAGCAGCAGTTCGCCTATGGGCTGGCCCGACTGGGGCAAGCTCCCTCCGGGCTCCTGGACTTTGCAGAAGATTGGGGACCAAGTGACTGCGCAAGTGCAGGTCTGGCGCCTTTCCGACCTGCATTTGCTCAAAACGGTTACTCTCTCACCCGACGGCGAAAAACATAACCGCTGGCCCGCCGAGCCCCGCCTTTTGCCCGACGGTTCCATCTATGTGAATACTTTCTCTTGCGGGCTTTATCGCATAAAAAACGTCACCGGCGCACA
>JBLMXE010000261.1:0-3937 GCA_050257615.1 Chlamydiota bacterium
AAGTGCCAAATGCTTCTTTTTACAGCGCCCCTCCCGTCGGCATCAGCGTGATCTCTTCCACTGTGGTTTCTGGCGGAAGGAGAAGCGCGTCCAGCACGGCTTGAGCGACGGCTTCCGGGCGCAGCATACGTCTGCGGGGCGCCTCCGGCCAGAACTGGTTCCAGATCTCAGTATCGGTAGCGCCCGGCATGAGGGCGATGACGCGAATGCCGCTCGGACGCAGCTCCTCGCGCAGGGTACGGGTCAGCCCCAGAGCGCCGTGCTTGGCGGCGCAGTAGGCGCTCTGGCCGGCGAACACGCGACTGGCGGCGACGGAAAGATTGTTGACAATGGCCCCGCTGCGGCGCAGCAACGGCAGCGCGGCCTGCGTGACCAGAAACATTCCTGTAAGGTCAGTCTCGATTACCTCGCACCAAGTCTCTAGCGGCAGCCGCTCCACTTCCGTCATGGCATGGGAAATTCCGGCGTTGTTGATGAGGATATCGAGGCGGCGAAATTGCTTCTTGACCGCAGTGAAAAGGGCGTGGACGGATTGCGGATCGCGCACGTCGGCGGGGTGACTGAGCAGTTGTGGCGCGGGCGCTCCCGTCCGCGAAATCTTCAGGATGGCTTTCTTGGCGGCTTGCAGGGCCTTCTGGTCACGCCCCGTGATGACCACGCCGCAGCCCTCGCGCGCCAGCGCTTTGGCGATGGCCAGCCCAATGCCGCGGCTGGCGCCGGTAATGAGAGCTGTTCTTCCCTGCAGATTTCGTGAGGATGCCATCCGCTTGATCTAACCACAGAGGTCACAGAGAGCAACAGAGATAAAAAAAATCAAAAATCGAAAAGCAGACACCAGATACTTTTGTGTTCTAGCGTCGCGACTCATAAGTGGCTATCTTCCCTCAGTTGGGTGCTTGCCACATCGGCGTTCGCCGTGTTGCCACAACGACACGCCGATGGCAAAGAAGAAGCTTTTGCGAATGGCCTTGTTACCTCTGTGTGCTCTGTGTCCTCTGTGGTGAAAGAAGTTCTAAACCCCGTTGGGACGCTGGCGGATGAGGGACAAAAACTCCTCCCGCGTCTCCTTGCAGTCGCGGAAGCACCCCAGCATGGAGGAGGTCACCGCCGCGGAATGCTGCTTCTCCACGCCGCGCATCATCATGCACAGGTGGCGCGCCTCCACCACTACGCCCACGCCCTGGGGTTCGATGGCGTTCTGAATGGTCTCCGCGATCTGCGTGGTCAGGCGCTCCTGCACCTGCAGGCGGCGGGCAAATACTTCCACCAGGCGCGGCAACTTGCTCAGGCCGATGACTTTGCCATTGGGGATGTAGGCAATGTGCACCTTGCCGAAAAACGGCAGCAGGTGGTGCTCGCAGAGGCTGAACATCTCGATATCTTTGACGATGACCATCTCGTCGTAGCTGACGCTGAACAGGGCGCCGCGCAAGATCGCTTCGGCGTCTTCCTTGTAGCCCTTGGTGAGCTGTTCCAGGGCGCGGTGCACACGCTCGGGCGTGCGCGACAAGCCTTCGCGCTGCGGGTCTTCGCCCAGGCGGACGATCATCTCTCGCACCAGATCCTCGAAGCTGGCGCTGGTTATGGTGGTGACATCAGTTGTGACCTTCATGTTGTCCCCTGTTCTTCCCTATTTGCGGATTTCCGCCTCGCCGGCGTACTCGAAGGAGTTCATCATGGTCTCCTCCAGGCGCACCTTTTCCAGATGAGCGGCGGTGAATCCGCGCTGCAATATTTCGAAAATCTCACGGCACAAGTTTTCCGTGGTGGGCACGCGCTCGCGGAACGCCGGCAGAGTGTTCAGGTTTTCATGTCCGAAACGCTCCAGGATTTCGCTTTGCACAAACTCATCCAGGTCCACCAGGTTGCACACCATGCCCGTGGCCTGGTCCACCGGACCGCTGACCGTGACCTCGAGCGCGTAATTGTGGCCGTGGCCGTGCGGGTTGTTGCACTTGCCATAGGTGCGGCGGTTCTCTTCCGGCGACATGGCCTCGCTGTGCAGCCGGTGCGAGGCCGAAAACCAGTAGCGGCGGTTGAGGTGAGCTTTCATTCGCCGTAATAATCCACGAACAGGTCCGGGGTTTCGTACACGCGCACGCGATGCAGTTGCGCCCGCTCCAGGCTGGACTGCAGCTGCTGCCAGATCCAGATGGCGATGTTCTCGGTAGTGGGAATGCGGGTGGCGAATTCGGGCACTTCCTTGTTGAGGAAGCGGTGGTCGAGCGCGTCCAGCACTTCCCGGTTCAGGATTTCCTTTAACTGTTTCAGGTCCACAACGAAGCCGGAGCGCGCGTCCACTTCGCCCTTCACCGTAACTTCCAGCGTGTAATTGTGCCCATGGCCATTGGGATTGTTGCACTTGCCGAAAATGCGCCGGTTCTCCTCCGGGCTGAACTGGGGGTTGTGGTAGTAGTGCGAAGCGGAAAATTCGGCTTTGCGGGTCAGGTAAAGCATGGCGATGGTTAGATTCTCCCTGGCGCGGCAGTCTTCCCCGCTGCGTCCCGATTAATGGCACTGCTGGCTGCGCCATAGGTGCGCCCTTTCCATGTTACCGAACCCTGCTTATGAGAGAGTAGCGAAGCCAGCAAAAGTGACACGAAAACCGGCACGCCAAGCAGGGCCAGCAGATTGGCGTCCCAGGCGAAGTGAGCGCGGCGAATGCGGCGCAGGAACAGCAGGTAGACGGCTGCAGCAACCGCCCCGGCTGCGGTCGCGATGGTGCGCTCCCCGCGAACTGCCGCGACAGCGGCAACTGCTGCGCCGCCGATTATCACCACGAACTCGGAGCCGCGCACCGCCGCCAGGCGTCCAGGCGCGGCAAACAGCAGGGCCAGGTTCTTGGTCCAGCCCTCGCGCAGTTGGGGGAAGCTGCGATACATGCGGGCATGCACCCGGTCGCCGCCGTAGCGAAAACGGATAGGCCGGCCCGATCGCTTCACCGCGCGGGCCAATTCCACATCTTCCAGCAGGCTGCCGATAACGGCGGCGTGCCCGCCGGCAGCTTCGTAAGCTTCGCGGCTGATTAACAGGTATTGCCCGTTAGCGGCTGCGGCGGGCGAGGCAGGATCGTTGACGTCGTCAGTGCGATAGGTGCGGGTCAGCTCCGCAAAAATCACCGGCATGACCGCCCTCTCCCAGAATCCACGCACTTCCTGCCGGGGAGAATAGGAGAGCAGCGCAGCCTGATACTGGCGGGCCTCCTGCAGGCTGGCGGCGAGGGAGCCGGGAAGATGGACGGTGTCGGCGTCGGTGAACAGCAGCCACGCGCCGCCCGCTTTACGGACGCCGAAGTCCAGGGCGTTGCTCTTTCCGGTCGAGCCCGGGCGCAGGGGCGGCGCTTCCAGCACGCGCACTCCGGAAAACGACTGCGCAATTTCGCGGGTGCGATCGCTGGAGGCGTCGTCCACCACAATGATTTCGTAGCCCACACCGGTCTGACCCACCAGCGATTGCAGGCAGGCGCCCAGCGAGGCTTCCTCATTGCGCGCGGGAATGATGACCGACAGCAGCGGTCTCGCACCACGCCCGGCATCTCCTGGGGACTCTGACACCATAGGCCGAATCAGCTATTATAGCTGCGTGAAGCGGATTTCCTGGCCCCTGCTCCTGGCCCTGACTTTGCTCCTGGCAAGCTGCTATCGCGGCTCGCACCCGCCTCGCATTGGCAATCCCGCGCCCGATTTCACGATTCAGGACGGCACTAACTCAGTCACCCTGCACAACCTGCGCGAAAAAGTCGTGGTGCTGAATTTTTGGGCCACCTGGTGTGCCCCCTGTGTGCAGGAGCTGCCTTCGCTGGAGCAACTGCAGAACAAGTTCAAAGATCGCGGCGTAGAGGTAGTGGGTGTCAGCGTGGACGTGGATGGCAAGGCTTACCAGCAGTTCCTGAAAGATCATAACGTGGACTTTCTCACCGTGCGCGATCCCGACCAGA
>JBLMXE010000262.1:0-3014 GCA_050257615.1 Chlamydiota bacterium
CGCCTACGGACAACTCCTACCGCTGGCTGATGGGAGAGGACGTCAATCCCGGTGGCGCCATCCGCGACATGTGGAATCCCGCCTGCTATTCCAATCCTGGCAAGGTGACCGATTACGCCTACTACGTTTGCGACACCTCGGATGGCGGCGGGGTTCACACCAACTCCGGTGTTCCCAACCATGCCTACGCCCTGCTGGTGGATGGCGGCACGTACAACGGCCACACGGTGGCGAGCATTGGGCTCACCAAGGCCGCTCACATCTACTATCGCGCCATGTCGGTGTACCAGGTTCCCAGCACCGACTTCGCCGACCACGCCGATGCGCTCCGCCAGTCCTGCAGCGACCTGATCGGCACAAACCTCAACGACCTCACGACCGGCGCTGCTTCCGGCGAGGTCATCAACGCGGGTGACTGCGCGGCGGTCGAGGAGGCGATTGCCGCGGTGGAACTGGAAACGCCACCCACGCAATGCAACTTCCAGCCGCTCCTGGCCAAGAACGCGCCGCCGCTCTGTGCCCGCAAGAAGTCACCCGTGAACATCTTTAAGGATGACTTCGAGAGCAATCCGCTGGGCTCGTGGACGGTGAGCCATGAGGCGGTCAGTCCTCCCGACTTCACCCTGACTGATTGGGAGTGGCAGAACACCATTCCCGACCGCAGCGGCTCGGCCTTCTTCGTCAGCGATCCAAGCGTGGGCACCTGCGCTCCGGGAGGAGATCAATCGGCGGTGCGTCACCTCACTTCGCCGGTGATCAACATTTCCGCCGATTCGCCCAAACCCTTCCTTGCTTTCCAGCACTGGATCAGCAGCGAGGCGGGATGGGATGGCGGCAACCTGTGGATTCGTGTGAACGGCGGGCCGTGGCGGCTGGTGAATCGCAGTGACTTCACCTTCAACCCGTACAACGCTACCCTGAACACAGTTGCTCAGGGCAACACCGACCCGCTGGCCGGCCAGTCTGCATTCTCGGGCTCGGATGGAGGCTCTGTCTTAGGTTCCTGGGGCTGGTCGTACGTAGACTTCCATAAGTACCTGCCCAATACAGCCGGAAGCAAGCCTTATACGCTGCAGTTCCGCTGGGACTTCGGCAATGATGGCTGCGGCGGTCAGTTTGGCTGGTACCTGGACGATGTCACGGTGTACGCCTGCCGTCCGTAACTCTGAAGGCGCCAGCAGCGCATTCGACAAGCCGCCCTTTGGGGCGGCTTTTTTATCCAGGTTAGACTTTGGCCTTGGCTTTTAGGCGGACTTGGCCGCCATCCATCTCCACGGAATACTCCACGGAGTGGCAGCCGTACTGTTTGCGGATCTGCTCGGTCTTGGTCTGAACAAATTTTTCGAAAGATTCCAGGTTTCCGCTTTTGGAGACGTCTTCGCCCGCCTTCTTTTTGGCCTCCACCAGCGCCTGGAACAACTTCTGAACCTTTTCTTGCTCGCTGCCCACGTCGGAACACTGCACCGTGAAGGGATGCAGGGTGGCGTGGTGTGCCGGTTGCTGTTCCTCTTCGAATACGCGCACGCCCTGCACGGAGAGCAGAGCGTCCTGCGGGCGGCGATAGCCTTCCTCACGAATGCGCGTCTTCTTGCGCCACAGGTCGCTGAGCAGAGCATAACGTTGGGCCAGTTCGTTATAGCGATAGCGCTGGGCGAAGTTCATACGCTGGCCGTCGCAGTAGCCGTCGCTCAGCTTGCGGATGGAGTTGGCCACGCGCCATTCGGTGTCGGCAGGAGGTCGTTTGGTGGGATTGTTAAAGTAGATCTCGTACTCGATCTTGAGACGGCGCAGATTGACTTCCATCTGATTCAGTTCTTCATCAACCGTCACAAATCACCTCAACGGCGGCGCCACCTTGGCCCAGTTACTGAGAACAATAGTGCGTTTTGTGCAGGAAAACGCAATGTAACACAGGTGATAGGCGAGGGGGCGGGCCGGCGGCTGGGGCGCATTACGAAGGTCACTCCGAAGATTCCCTCTCGGACCAGCGAACCTGTTCCAAGTGGCTGACATCAAAGCGGAACGGGTGGCACGTGCTTTGGGCGGTGAAATCAAGATCGGGAGCACAACATGGAGAAAAGGCTGGCACTTATCCTCGGGGATCACCACCAGGTAGTGCGCGATTCCATCGCCGCTCTGCTGGAGGCCCAGCCGGATATGGAGGTTACGGCGACAGCGGCCACCGGGAACCAGACCGTGGAATTAGTGCAAAGGCACCGCCCGGACGTACTGGTCCTGGAATTGGACCTGCCGGAAGGCAGCGGATTCGAGGTGTTGCGCGACCTGGAGCAGCAGGGTCTTTCCGTGCCGACGCTGATTCTTACTGCTTCCGACAATGAAACCGATTATGTGCAGGCGGTCAGGCTGGGGGCCAGCGGATTGGTGCTGAAGCGCGACAGCCCGGAAAAGCTCTTCCAAGCCATTCGCAACGTGGCCGCGGGACACCTGGCCTTTTCCAACGAAATTGCCCAGCATGTTGTGGGCTGGATGGCTGGGGAACGCAGCCGGCCGCCATCACGTGGGTTGCACCGGCTTTCGGAACGAGAGCGAACGGTGGCGGTGCTGGTGGCCCGCGGCTTGCGCAACCGAGAAATCGGCGCCCAGCTGAACATCAGCGAAAATACCGTAAAGCGCCACCTGCAAAGCATTTTCAGCAAAACCGGCGCCCATGACCGCGTGGAGCTGGCGGACATGATGGCGAAGCAGGAGGCGGAAGCAGCGTAAGAGCAGCTGACTGGCTGACTGGCTATCTAGCTGGCTAGGCGTTGCAGTCGTGCCTGGGATTGTTAGCTAGTCAGCCAGGAAGCTAGCCAGCTATTTTCCCGCGGTGGCCGCCATTTTCTTCACCATGGCCAGCACCAGCTTGCGGTCGCTCTCGTTGAGCGAAGAAGAATAGCGGCGGATCTGGGTGAGGAAACGAACCTCGTCGTCGGTGAGCTGGGGCAGCGGCTTGGAGCCGTTGTCGTGGTTGGAATCGCTGAAGAACTGCGAGAGCGGTACTTCCATGGCGGTGG
>JBLMXE010000263.1:0-3500 GCA_050257615.1 Chlamydiota bacterium
AATCATCACCCCATCTACCTGCCGGGTGTTGGCTTTCATGCTCACTGGGAAGCCTCCTTGTTGTCGCCGGCTACGCCGGGGACGTGCTTGATAAGTTTGAGTTCGGTGCCGGGATGAAGCAGGCGGATCTGCACTTCATCCATAAAGGCGCGTATAAGAAAAATGCCCCGCCCCGACTGCTTCAGAAGATTTTCAGGGGCCAGAGGATCGGGAATCTTGCTGGGATCGAGGCCCTGCCCCTGGTCGGTGATGGTGATGACCAGGGCATCGCGAGTACGCTCCAGCTGGAAGCCTACCTTCTTGGCGGGATCGTAGGCGTTGCCGTGCAGCACGGCATTGATAGTAGCTTCGCGCACCGCCATGGAAATGCGGGCCACCTCATCTTCATCAAAGCCGGCGCCGGCAGCAAACCGGGTGGCGGATTCCTCCGCGCTGTTGACGCTGTCCAGCGTGGACTCCAGGGTCATAGAAACCCGTTTTCCGGCCATATGCGAGGTTGCCAACCGATCCGATCCACCGCCTGATGAATGGCGTCACTGCCTGGAAAATCTCGCCATCCTGCCCTGTTGCGGGTGAGTAACAGGCAGGGCGCTAGTTTGCCTGTGCGACAGGGAGATTGTCAAACATAACACGCAACCCACTACGTAGCGTCTGCTGTTTTCTGCCACGTACGCCAAATCCCATTGTGGTTCTGTCGCCGCAGGAAGACTAAAACGGGAAGCACCGAGGTTGGGGGGTGCGCCCTCTAACCGGGTAATCCCTATTGACCTGATGTTAATTTGAACTCGCAGCCTGCGCGGCAATTCTCACCAAGCTGACAAGCCGCGACTGCGACGAGGTGAAGTTTGACGTCGTCGACCAAAGCAGCAAGCAGAACAGCGCAACTGGAGAAATGCCCTACGGGAATCCAGGGGCTGGACGAAATGACTGCCGGAGGTCTGCCGCGTGGGCGCCCTACCCTGGTCTGTGGGGATGCGGGCAGCGGCAAGACCATCCTGGCCATGCAGTTCCTGGTGAACGGCATCACGCGCTATGGCGAGCCCGGGGTCTTTATCGCGTTCGAGGAGAACGCCCAGGACTTGGCCATCAACATGGCTTCCATGGGCGTGGATGTGGGCCAACTGTGCGCCGAGAACAAGCTGGCCGTTGATTGGGTGCGCCTAAGCCCGGCCGAGATCGAAGAGGCAGGCGAGTACGACCTGGAAGGGCTGTTTATACGCATCCAATGCGCCATCGAGCGAGTGCATGCCCGGCGCATAGTGCTGGACAGCATTGAGGCCCTGTTCTCCAGCCTGCGAGACCAGGCCACGTTGCGCTCGGAACTGCAGCGGCTATTCCGCTGGCTCAAGGACCAGCAACTGACGGCAATCGTGACCGGGGAGCGGGGCGACGGACGGCTCACCCGCCACGGCCTGGAAGAATACGTCGCCGACTGCGTGATCGGCCTGGACCACGAGGTGGTCAACCAGGTTTCCACACGCCACGTGCGGATCATCAAGTATCGCGGGTCGGCGCACGGGGCCAACCAATATCCTTTCCTTATCGGCAAAAACGGATTTTCAGTATTCCCCGTCACTTCGGTGGGCCTGGAGTGTCCGGCGCCAACAGAACAGATCTGCAGCGGCATACCGCGGTTGGACAGCATGTTGCGGGGTGGCGGCTTTTACCGCGGCAGCAGCATTCTGGTGTCAGGTGGGGCGGGAAGCGGTAAGACCAGTGTGGCGGCGCATTTTGTGCGCGCCGCCTGCGAGCGCGGGGAGCGCGCCCTATATTTCGGGTTCGAAGAATCGCAAGCGCAGATCCTGCGCAACATGCGGTCCATCGGCATTGACCTGGCACCCTGGGTAGAACGCGGCCTGTTGCAGTTCCATGCCGCCCGGCCCTCGTTGTGCGGCCTGGAAACCCACCTGGCCATGATCCTGGCAGCGGTCACGGAGTTTGAACCGCGGGTGATCGTGCTTGACCCCCTGAGCGATTTCCTGGTTGTAGGCTCGCACAGCGAAGTGAAGGGGATGCTGACCCGCCTCATAGATTATCTGAAGATGAAGCAGATCACGGCCCTGTTCACCAGCCTGACCTCTGCCGAGCACGAGGTGCAGCAAAGCGAAGCCGGCATTTCGTCTCTGATTGATTGCTGGCTGTTGCTGCGCAACCTGGAGCAGAACGGAGAGCGCAACCGTGCCTTGTACCTCCTCAAATCCCGCGGCATGGCGCATTCCACGCAGGTCCGCGAATTCCTGCTGACCGATGGCGGCGTGGATCTGGTAGACGTATGCGTAAGCGCCGGAGGGGTGATGGTGGGCTCGGCTCGGCGCGACTACGAAGCTCGGCAATTGGAAGAAGCGCTTCGGCAAAAGGAAGAAACGGCCCGCAAGCGTCTGCAGCTGGAGCGGAGGCGGCGCGACTTGGAAGCGCAGATCGAGAATCTGCGCCGGCAGTTCGAAGAGGAGGAGCGGGAATTGGGTGAGTCCATGCAAAACGTGGTGGAGATCGATGAGAGGGCAAAGACCGATCGCGACGCCATGACCCGCTCTCGTGAGCAGGACGTGGTAGGGCGCTCGGCGTAAGGGAGGGGTGGAGGGAAACATGGCAGTTGGGACCAGCATTGAAGGACATTCGGCACAACAAACGGGTGAAGGGTGTTGGCAATTGCGGCTGTATGTGGCGGGGCAGACGCAGAAGTCGCTCGCCGCGATTGCCAACCTGCACAAAATCTGCGATGAGCACCTGCAAGATCGGTATCGCATTGAGGTGATTGATTTGCTCAAACAGCCACAACTGGCGGCCGGCGATCAGATCCTGGCGGTGCCCACTCTGGTGCGCAACCTGCCGCCGCCGCTGCGCAAGATCATAGGCGACCTCAGTAACACAGAGCGCGTGCTGGTGGGCTTGGATATCCGCATTGCCGGGAAAAAGGAGTGATAGGCTATGTCTGACTCCATCGGGCCATCCTCCCAGGCGGGCAATAAAGCCGCCGCACGCTTCGTCTTGCGCCTGTTCGTGGCCGGTGCTACCGAGCAATCCAAAAACGCGATCTGCAACGTGAGGAACGTCTGCGAACAGCACCTGAAGGACCACTACGAGCTAGAGGTCATTGACGTATTCCAGACTCCGGTGGTTGCGGTCAGCGAAAACATTGTAGCCACGCCCACCCTGGTGCTGCCCGCACCGCTGCGCCGGGTGATCGGCAACCTGTCACACGAACGGGTTATGGTCGGAATGCGATTGCTGGATGTGCAGGCGGAGGCTGGCCATGAGTAGCAGCACAATGCGCGCCCCAGAAAGCACCAGCGAAGTTGAAGAGTTGCGCGCCCGCCTGCAGGAAGCCCAGGAAACCCTGGACGCCATTCGCAGCGGAGCCGTGGATGCTATCGTGGTGGAGGGCCCCGAGGGGCGTCAGGTATTCACGCTACAGGGGGCGGAGCATCCTTACCGGGTGCTGGCGGAAACCATGAACGAGGGCGCGGCCAGCCTGGGGCGGGATGGGACTATCCTGTTCT
>JBLMXE010000264.1:0-2828 GCA_050257615.1 Chlamydiota bacterium
ACTGCTGCCGATCACGGGCGCCAGGAAGCTCTACGTGGAAGTCATGGCCGCCCAGCCCGGCCGCGGTGGGCAAGGCAGGCGCGGCGGGCGACGGCGCGCCGTCGCCGTCAACGGGACGGACCGTCTGAAAGCCCTGCTCGCGAAGGACCCATCAGTGCAGATCGTGGACTCGATTGAACAGGCCGACCTGGCCCTGTTATGGCTACGCCCGAGCGTGTACCCGCGGCCCGAGCACGACTACTCGGACATCGCGCTGAGCCCCCTCACCGGAGTCGATGTAGCCAGGGTCAAGCAGATCGAGGCAGCCAAGCCGACAGTGCTGGTGATTAACTTCATCAATCCCTGGATCATCAACGAGGTTGAGCCCGGCGCCGCCGCGTTGCTGGCGACATTCGACGTCAAGGCTGAGGCGCTGCTGGATGTGGTGATGGGCCGGTTCAAGCCGACCGGAAAACTCCCACTCACCGTCCCAGCGGATCAGGCGGCCGTGAACAAGAATGCTCCGGATGTTCCCGGCTACGCGGAGGCGTTCGACTACGCGTACAAGAATGATGTGAACGACAAGTATGTTTTTGGCTTTGGCCTGACATACGGCACTTAGTTGACTTGCCGCTATTTCGAGGCTGGCCCCTGCCGGGGCTCGGGAGAATTCTAACGCCAATCGAATCTTTCTCCTTAACGCCTATGAAGAGCGCCTATCCTTATTTCTCCTGCACACCTCCTGCAGGAAACCAACCACCGGGGAGCGAGCCAATCTGGGCATGTCCTCACCCTTGGGGTGGCAGAAAAGCCGGTTGCGTTTACCCGCGTGGTCGATCTTGATGTAGGTACCCACGAACGTACGCCGTACAGAACTAACCGACTCCAATGGAACAGATTCCCATGCGATAAAGCGTCGAAAGCGAAATTGCCCGTCTGCCACCTCGATCTGGCAGGAGCTGAGCACGAGCACCGCCCCCAGTGCCAGCAGGGGAAGCCCAATGGGCAATCCGGCAATGAAGCGAAGAAACTGGCCCCACGTGGGATGCAGCCACCAGAGATCCGTAAAATCGAAGGAAATCCAGGCAATGGTCAGCCCGATGGCCTTCAAGACAGCCATCCCCTCAAGCGACGATTTAAACTTGAAGTCCTTATAATCGGTCTCTGTTGGCATAGGCCCTTCCAGTTTCTTACTACCACCAGTAAGGGATAGATGGTAGCCACGGCATCGTTTCTATGCCGTGGGTTCGGCTCTGCAAGAAACCGCACGGCGCAAAAAGCGCGGCGTGGTTGCGTGCTCTCGCCCTAGGCCGGAACGAAGCCGTAGGTCCACTTGCCGGAGCGGGTAGCGCGGTCCTCCGGTTTTGTGATTCCATAACGGCGTCGGCTCCTTAGGGCCGGTACACTTGGGTTATTCCTGACCAAGGGTTGCCGGGAAAGGAGCCGAACAAGATGATTATGGGATGTGATTTGCATTCGCGCTACCAGGTAATTGCAATGTTGGAACCGGGGACGGGCGAGGTGGTGGGTCGGAGGCTGGAGCATGAAAACGGGGAAGCGAAGGCGTTTTACGCCGGCTTGCCGAGACCGTCTCTGATCGGGATAGAGGCCACGGGATACACGCAGTGGTTCGAACGCATGGTAGGGGAACTGGGACACGAGTTGTGGGTGGGCGATGCGGCCGAGATTTGGGCCCGCTCGGTGCGCCGCCAGGTCACCGACCAGCGCGCCGCCGAGCACCTGCTCGATCTGCTGCTGACGCAGCGTTTCCCGAGGGTCTGGGTTCCGACGCCGGAGGAACGAGACCTGCGCCAACTGTTGAAGCATCGGGACAAGCTGGTGGGGATGCGGACGTCGGTAAGAAACCAACTGCACTTCCTGGCGATGAGCCAGGGAGTGTGCCGGCGGAAAAAGCTCTGGAGTGCGGCAGGCCGCCGGGAGTTGGAGGCGCTGAGGTTGGGGGAGTGGGCGAGCCGGAGGCGGCAGGAGCTGCTGGAACTGCTGGACCGGCTCGATCCCCGAATCGAGGAGCTGGACAAAGCCGTCCGAGCCGAGGCGGAACATCGGCCGGAGGCGGCGCGGCTGATGCAACAGAAGGGGGTAGGGCCGGTGACGGCTTTGGCCTTTGTGCTGACGCTGGGACCGGTCGAACGTTTTGCCAACAGCCGCAAGGTGGTGAGTTACCTGGGACTGAACCCGAGCGAGCACTCCAGCGGCGGTCGGCAGCGCCTGGGACACATCAGCAAGCAGGGCAATGAAATGCTGCGCTGGCTGCTGGTGGAAGCGGGGCAAAGTGCGGCGCAGTTTGATCCCGAACTGCGGCGGAAATATCAGCGATTGAAGTTTCGGCGCGGGGCGAAGGTGGCCAAGGTGGCCATCGCGCGCCATCTGGCGGTGCGTCTGTATTGGACGCTGCGCCAGGCGAAGGTCGCCCCGTCGCCGGTTCGCACGCCAGAGAGCCCGGCGCGGACCTTGGTGGACTCCGGTCCATCGATTTTGTGATTGGGCCTCTGGCCTCCCTCGGCCAGCGAGGGAGATTGAAGAAGGAATCATGGTGGGGCGAAGGCCCCACCGAATAGATGGCTGGTGGAATCGTTCCACCGCGGGATTCAAGGAGGCGAGCCTTGGTCGGGATGAGCCCAAAAGAATCCCCTAAGGACGCAGCTCTGAAAAAAGCCTCAGAGCTACGCCCCGAATTGAGCTTAGGCGCGCCGTTCGCGGCCTCAAGGGTGCCGCCCTGCGGCATGAACTCGCTCCCCTCGCCCTTGTCACCGCACCGCGCGCACACTGGAGTCGTGTGGCCAAAAAACGCTTGACTACGCCGACGCCGTTATAGAAGGTCCGCGGTT
>JBLMXE010000265.1:0-10908 GCA_050257615.1 Chlamydiota bacterium
GACTCCCTGGTTTTATTAGTATTTCCACATCTGAATGACACTGCCCCCGCGCTGGAAGCTCACTTCATCCATGAGCTGGCGAATGAGAAAAACGCCGCGGCCGTGGTCGTTGTAGACATCCTGCTGCACTGCTTTGGGCGGAGCCGAGAAATCGAAGCCGGGCCCGGGATCGGCCACCACGATCAGGACGTGGCCCTGTTCATCGGCGCTGACCTCGCAGTGAATGGTCTTGGAAGGATCGTTGTCGCAGCCGTGGGTGACGGCATTCGCCAAGGCCTCCTGCACCGCCAGGCCGATGGCCATGCATTTTTCCTCCTCGACGCTCAGGCCAGATAGACAGGCAAGAACCGCGTCTGTAGCTGCGCCAATTTGTTCGGCATCGGCGGGGATGGCCAGGTTGAGCTGGCGGCGCAAGCCGGGGTGATCGGCGCCGGGAGTTGGGGGTGGGATCTGGGCGTCGGACATGGGTTTCGGTTCAGGCGAAGGAGGCCACGGCCGCATCGGCGTCAGGAAATACCTCAAACAGGTTGAGCAGGCCCACCATACGCAAGGTCTGCACGGCAAATTTGGAGGGATTCACCAGCTTGATGTTGCCGCCGCGCTGGCGGGCGGAGGCCAGGGATTTCATGAGCACGCCAATGCCGCTGGAATCAATCATGGGGACCTCCGCCAGGTCCAGCACGATGCGCGTGTCGCCGTTGCTGAGCGATTGGTCCAGCGCCTGGCGAAAGTCGTTCACCGCTGCGCCCAGGCGAAGTGCGCCGCGCAGCTGGATGATTTCGACTTGTGACCGCCTTTGCATGTTGATATCCATGATTTCCTCGTAGGCAGCGGGTCCGGAGGTGGCTGCCGAATAGCGCCGCGCCAACATCAAAAGTCGGCCAGAGCGCAGCGCTAGAAATGGCGTCGCCCAAGATACGGCAACTGTGGTCGAGTTGCAATATGCGAGAGGGGGTCGGCAAGCAATAAAAATTTCATGCCAAAAGGGTGAATTTTTGACATAATGACGCGCGCTTACGGCGGGCCCACCGCCTTCACGGAGAAAGCATGAATCGCTCCGCCACCCGGCCGCAGCCGGTTCCTGCCGCGGTTGCCATTGTCACTACCGATGAACAAGTAGGCCCGGAAGCCAGCAAATACCTGGATGGCGCCTGCCAATTGCACCTGCTCCAGACGTGGGAGGAACTAGTGGCGAGGCTACAGCGGGAGCCGCTGAACGCAATTCTGCTGGATTTGGACACGCTGGGCGATAACAGCGACACGGGAATCGCTGCGGTACGCGAGTTGCGCAGTAACTTCCCCGACCTGGTGCTGGTGGCCATGACCCGCTCCAACAGCCGCGCTCTGCGCTGGAAGGCCATGGAGGCGACGGCCGACGAATATTTTGTGGCCCCGGTGGATTTCCAGGAGGTGCAGATTGTTCTTGCCCGGGCCCTGGAAAAGCGGCTGGCGGAAATCGAATACCGCTCACGCAAGGACAAGGAAGTACCGCAACCTTCCTTCTGCGGCCTGATTGGCCTGAGCGAGCCCATGCAGCGGGTTTATGAAGCGATTCGGCGGGTGGCGGGCAGCACCAGCACCGTCCTGATCCGGGGTGAAAGCGGCACGGGGAAGGAACTCGTGGCGCGGGCCATCGTAGCCATGAGCCCGCGCGCAGACAAGCCTTTTATTAGCCTGAACTGTGCCGCCCTGCCCGATAACCTGATTGAAGCCGAGTTGTTTGGGCACGAAAAGGGCGCCTTTACGGATGCGCGCAATTCGCGCGCCGGGCACATCGAGATGGCCGATGGCGGGACTCTGTTTCTGGACGAAATTGCCACCCTGGGCTTGCCCTTGCAGTCCAAGCTTTTACGGGTGCTGGAAGACCGGGCGGTGCAGCGCATCGGTGGCAAAAGTCCTAAAAAGATTGATTTTCGGCTGATTACCGCCACCAACGAGGAACTGGAAGAAATGGTGCAGGCGGGGCGTTTCCGCGAAGACCTGTATTACCGCATTCACGTGGTGCCTCTGGTATTGCCGCCCTTGCGGGAGCGGCAGGGCGATATCCCTCTGTTGGTGGACCATTTCCTGCGGCGTTACTGTGCCGCCAATGGGGTGGAGCCCAAGCGCGTGGACCCGGAGGTGATGGCCATCCTGGAGGAGGATGCGTGGCCGGGAAACGTGCGCGAGTTGGAGAACCTGATCCAGCGCCTGGTGCTGATGGTGGATGGCCCGGTCGTTAAGGTGAATCACCTGCCGCAACGCATTCTGTACAACAGCACGGCTAGCCAGGAATCGCTGCTCATCCCCGAGGGCGGAGTGAACTTCGACCAGGAGATTGCCCGTATTGAGGTGGCATACCTGACGGCGGCGCTGCGCCGCTCCGAGGGTAGCAAGGTGGGGGCGGCGAGGCTGTTGCAAATGGATCCGCAGAAAATGAAGTATCTGTGCCGCAAATATAGCCTGCAAAGGAGTTAAAACTTCACCCGCATTCGGGCAGTAGTTAAAAATTCACCTAATGAAGGTTTAGTTTTTAACCCTTCGAGACGACCGATTGGGGAGGGATGGCGGCGCGCCTTGGGGCTGAGGTTTGTATCCTGCTGAATTTATTGATCGAAGAGCCCGCGAGCGACTTTGGCACGGGGCGTGCAATATCCAGGTGCGAGACCGGCGGCAAGCGCGAAAACGGCCGCGGCGAAAAGAGATTCGGACTTAAAAGTCCAAAAATGGAGGCTTTACCATGGCGGTGCAGAAAAAGTCTTTGATCAGCAACAGGACAACCGTGAAGAAGGCCATCATTGCCACCAAGGCCGGCGCTCCCACCGAGCCCGCTCCAGCCAGCTTGACTCCGTCCAAGCTTCATCCGTCCAAGCTGCATCCGTCCAAGCTACATCCGTCTAAGCTGCATCCGTCTAAGCTGCATCCGTTCAAGATGGTTTAAGTCTACCTGGCCGATGCTCGCATGCTGGCACCGCTCATGAGTGTTGGCAAGAGGAAAGGGTACGGATGAGTCCGTACCCTTTTTGTTTTGGCGAACTACCAAACCTTTCGGCAAACAAAATCGTAAATGGCGTGAGCAGCAAGCCCCGCCAGGCTACGCCGCCGCACGTAAATTATGGCGGTTCCGGAGGTTCCTGGATGGAATCTTCCGCTGGTATTGGGCAGGAGAATTGTCAGCGCATAGAATTGCGCCCCCTGCATACCCTTGTAGGATTCACTTTCCATGAGGCCAGGCTCGAGATTGGAACTGGCGGGGGCAAGTGAAGCCACCCGCAGGCCTGTGATCCTGCTACCGTCGTCCAGCAGCAGATCGGCTGGCGAACCGGGGTGAAGCTCGCGCAGAGCCAACTCTGGAACAAAGACGCGAGCCCGCAGGGTACCCAATTCAGCTATCTCAACCGCCGCGGCGCCCGCTTGCAGATGGGCTCCGAAAAGGTCTTGCACGCGGGGGGTAACTACCACGCCGGGAATGGGGCTGTTCAGGTTCAAGTGAGTCAATTCCAGCTGCAGGATGCGGCTTTGCTCCGCCCGCTGATCTCGTTCCCGCTGGGCGGCGCCGTAATCGCGGTAACGCTGTTCCGCCTGCAGGGCTCGTGCTGCCGCGAGCTGCGCATCTGACTGCGCCCGTGCGGCGGCCGATTCCAGGCTCAGGTTTCGCAGTTGCAGCAGGGGGGCGCCGGCGGCGACCGGCTGTCCTTCCTGGACGTCGGTTGCAACTACCACCCCCGGCACCTTCACCCGCACCACGGCGCGACGCGCCGGCTCCAGCAGAAATCGTGCCTGAACGTTTTCCCGCCAAAGCGGAGCCAGGAGCACAGCCAGAGCTCCAACCGTGAGCGCGGCGGAACGAGGTAAACTCAGCCAGTTTTGCAGGCGATCTTTTTTGTCCAGGTAAACTCGTTTCATGAAGCTCACCAGCGCCAAAATGCGCGCCTTGAAGATTGCCCAAGCAAGCAGGAGGGCAGGCACAAATCCCCACTCCGGACTAAATCGGCGACAGACGTGATAGGTAAAAGTGACCACGAAAAATAGCAATCCATAGCTATAAAGGGCAGAGAAGAATGTGTAGGGCACGTATAGCAGCTTCCGTCGCCTGGTGACGTGGGGCACAACTACGGGAAGTCTGAAGATGTGCCGTTTGACCCAACTGCTGACGTAAGCGGTTGAATTCTCTTTCAATTCACCCAGGGCGAACATCTCGGTGAAGATGAAATACCCGTCCAGCTTGACCAGTGGGTTCAGGTTGATGAGCACAGGCAAGAAGCCCGAGAAGAGAATGATCAAGTAAGCGAAGTTGTGGACTTCGCTGCCCGGCGGCGTTCCCCACCAGAGGATGGAAGCCAGCGCACAAATGATCAAACTGGACCATATTCCCGCGGTACTGGTCAGGATGCGCTGCCGCTTGCCCCCATATACCCAGACCTCGGTGGTGTCACAAAAAAAAGCTGGAGAAAGATAGATGAGCAGAAACCCCAGCCTGTGCACGGAGCCTCCGGCATGTTTGCACAGCAGGCCATGCGCGAGCTCATGGATGAACCCGATAACAAAAACGATGATCCAGAACTGGGCAATGGCCCCCGCCCCTTTGTCAGTAAAGTTGTACAGTTCAATGTTGTCGTGGACGATTTCGCCCCAATGGCTGCCCAGTACGTATGCCATAAAGGCAAACGCTACAAGGTTCAGTACCAGAAACCAGGGGGTGAAGAGAAAGCTGAGTTTCTGGTTCAAAGTTGTCAGGAATCGGTCCGGATCCCAAGCGGAGAAGGAGATCTCTGACAGATTGCCGAACTTGGACTTGTTTTTGATGCGCTGGCGACGCTCGTCCTTGAGCTTCTGCCACAAGGCACGATTTTTTTCCTCCGGAGTGCGATACCAGAACTCCGCTTCCTGGGACTCCTCGGCAAACTGCTGCACCCAGGCCGGCGGGTATGCCTTTCCCGTCCGGGCCTGGAACAGCTGGGAAATCTCATCATAGCTGCGCTGGCCATCAAAAAGTTGCAGCAAGATCCATTGATCAGGTGTAAATGTGAAATATCGGCTGATGCTGGGCACCAGCAATAACACCTTACGCTCGCCCTGCTCCATCTGTTCGCGCACCACGAGAGTAGGGTCCACACGTGGAGGCCGGAGCAGCCGCCCAGCCTCGGGTGGCAGCTCAGGAAGCGCTACGTTAAGCGCTTCAACAATGTTCATTTGAGATTCTCGAGGCGGATGCTGGCCGTCATTCCCGGGCGCAGACTGCGGGTGGGATTGACCAACTGCGCCAGCACTTCAAAAGTTCCACTGGAGGGGTCCACTACCGGGCTTACCTGCAGGATTTTGGCCTGGTGAGCGGCCTCGGGACTGTCCGCACAGGTTACTTCGAGCAGTTGCCCTCTCTTGACCTGGGTGATGAATTTTTCTGGCAGGGTGAACTTAACCTGCAAGGGGCGCACTGCGGTGACCCAAAACAGGCGGTCGCCGGAAGCTACTTCTTGCCCCAGGCGCACGTAGCGGCGTGCCACCACCCCGTCAAAGGGGGCGCGAATATGCGCCTTCTCCAGCTCCAGGGAAGCGGCCTGCAGCGTAGCCTGGGCGTGCAGCAGTGTTTGCTCGCCTTTTTCAACTTCAAATTTCGAGCCTTCCCACTTGTAGCGGGCGTGTTCCAACTGCTCCTGGGTATTGAGCTGGGCTTTGAACATGGCGTCGGCACGGCGAAAGTCGGCTTCCGCAACCTTGGTCTCCGCCTGCCAATCGTGGAGGTCGGCCTGGGCGCTGGCCAAGCTGGCCTGAGCGGCGTCGCGCTGGGCCAGCAACTGGCGGTCGTCAAGGGAGGCCAGCAATTGCCCCTGACGCACGGACTGGCCTACATCGGCCAGGATTTTGGCCACCACGCCCGCGCGTTGGGCGGAAAGGTCCACCTGGTTTTCCACCAGCAGCGGGCCGGAAGCGACGAAAGTGGCGGCGCGCGACGCCGGCGGTGCGGCCGCCGGAGCTGGGGCGGGAGACGGTTCCGCAGCCGCCAAAACCGGGGTGACCGCTTGTGGCCCAGAATCACTGCATGCCACCATGCCTGCCATCAGGATTGCGAGCAAAACTGTGCTACTTGCGGGTCGCATGCTTGTCTCCCTATAACCATCCGAACCAGGACCAGAGTTTGTTGTAGAACCACAAGGAGGGGCGGCGGAACAGGATGTAGCCCACCGAGTGCCACCCGGCGGCCAGTTTGGCGCGTCCGCGCATGCCAACACGCATCAGGTTGCCAGGATTGGGCACTCTCAGGCGGGCATAAAAGACGCGCGCATCTCCCGCCGAATCGCTGGTCGGGCTGATGATGTCCACTGCCCCCCGAAAGGTGCGTGCCGGGAAGCCGTCCAGCTTGACCCATCCGCGAGCGCCGCCACGCAACAAGGGGAGATCGGGCTCGTCAACCGCCACATTCACCGTGACCGTGGAATCGTCAGCCACCTGGGCGAACTGATCGCCCGGCTTCAATTCGCGGCCTACGAAGTCCTCCACGTGAGGGGTGGTGACGACGCCATCAATGGGCGAACGCAGATGGATCTTGTCGAGTCGCACCCGGTCGCGTTCCACTTCGGATTGCCAGTAGTTGGCCTGCACCCGTTGAATGCCGGCCTCGCCTCCGTCATTGCGGGCGAGAGCGCGGTTCATCTCCGAGAGCGCGGTCTGGTACTTGGCTTCGGCGCCGGCCAGAGCGGCGCGATAGTCCCAGTCTTCCAGGTCAGCAAGCACCTGGCCGCGGCTGACGTGTTGCCCTTCGCGCACCAGGACGCGCTGCACCACGCCCGCCACTTCGGGCTCAATTCTGGCCAGGTGCGCGGGAGAGACGGTCGCGTCTCCCGCGACCCGCATGGGCAAGGGGACTACCGCCAGGAAAACGACAACCGCAGCGCCGGCGGCGAGGAAGGTGGCGCGGCGGCGTTTTTCCAGAGCCAGGAATTTCTGCTTCTTCTGCAGCAGCGGCTCCAGCACATTGATGAAGGGGACTTCCCGATAGAGCGAGGCGTTGCGAATGGCCACCGTGGCCTGGGAAGCCAGCACCCGTATCATTTCGAAATGCGCTTCGCTCAAGAAGTCGGGGTCAGAGCTTTCGTAGCTGAGGACGCCGACTCTGCCTTCATCATCGCGCAGAGGCACCACATAAAAGCCGCGCATGCCGGAAACTTCAAAATAGTTTCGAAATTTCTCCCGCACCTCCGCGCGCGGATTATTTATCTGCTCGCCCTTCCAGGTAACCAGCAATTCGGAATCGAGGAAGCCCGCCCATTGCAGCACACTGGCTAGCCGTTCGTTTTGCGGCTCGCTGGGATTAAACTGTTCCGCTCCTGAAATTGCCTTCAGATGTATCTTGCCGCGTTCTTCCAGGGCGATGGCGGCGCGGTCGTAAGGGATAACCGCGCTGGGCCCGTTGACCACGGTCTGCAGGACCCGGTCCAGGTTCAGGGTAGAAGTAATCTCCGTGCTGGTGTTGACCAGAGCGTGAAGGATTTCCAGCTTGCGCTCAGCCTGCAGCAGGCTGGCGTTGTGCAGGGCGTTGCTGGCGGTCTCGCAGACATTAGAGAGGACGAACTGATCATCTTCATCGAAGGGCTGCCCGTCCAGGCGGTTGATTACCTCGATGACGCCCACCAGGGATTCGCGGTCCATCAGGGGCAGCGCTAAAAGGGAGAAGACGGCGCCCTCTTCGAGGTCACGGTTGCGGGCGCGCAGGCGCTCGTCGTCCGGATCGTCAATCAGGACCGGTTCGCCATCATCGGAGAGCTTACCCGCGATTCCGTCTCCCGGACCTTGGCTGGCGCCGACTTCGGCGGTGGGATCGGAGCCTTGCTGGCTGCTCAGGGTGACGGAGTCGCCCTCCACCATCCAGACATTGGCCGCCTGCACATTCATCACCTCCTGCACCTTGGAGGCGATGGTGGCCAGCAGTTCGTCCATCTCCAGGCTGGAATTGAAGACCTTTTCCAGGTCATACATCTGGGTGACCCGGGTGATGGATTGCAGGCTGCTGTTGCGTTCGCCTTCGTAAGCCAGGGCGCTGGCAATGGCCGGGGCGGCAAGCTGGGCAATGGCGCTTACGCTTTCGAGTTGAGAAGGGGAGAGTATGCGGTCGTAGCTAAGGAGTTCGATGGCGCCTACCAGCCCCCCGTCGGCCAGCAAGGGAACATAAGCCAGGGAAGCCAGGGTGCGGCGCACGTCGAGGTGGGCATAATCCTCGCGAGCTAATTGCGCGGCGTGCAAGACCAGCGGCGCGCCCGCCTCTGCTACGGCGCCCAGCGTGCCCGTGTGCAAGTCAATTTGGTCGCTGCCGACGGTGACCTCGCCTAGCGTGGCCTTGGGTATCCAGCCGGGATCTTCCTGGTTTTCAATGACATAAATCACGACGTCGCAGGCGGGCTCGAGTTGGGCCACCTGCTCGGCAATCAGCTGGGCGCGCTGCGCCGCTTCGCGCTGGACCAGCAGGCTGGCGGCGAAGTCAAAAAGGGGTATCTCAAATCGGGATTGTTGGGTCGCCATCTTGCGGCGCTCCGTTCGGGAGGACAACTCTTTAGCTCCCAGAAACTTGCAGAGAGCACACCCCACGCCTCCTGGGAGTGCCGCGCGACTCTAACAAACCACCCCAGGGGTGTCAACAGGGATACGCGCGCCAGCCCCATCCCACGCCTGCTTTTACTCCCGTGCGCATTATGCCCCGGGTTTTGCCGGGAACTGGCGGGCAGGGGGTCGGATGGCAGCAGTGCTCAGGTAGAATCCTGCGCATGGTGAAGAGAGCCCCGGCGCGGCGGCGTCCGCGCAAAGCCAAGGCCGGCAGCAAAGGTTTGGCCGCCGGCGAGTGCCGGTTGGAAAAGCTGGAAGGCTCGGCCCACGACGCGGCCGAGCGGGTAGAAAAAGCCGGCGGTTGCGTGGCAGGCATCTACAAAGAGCCGCTGGGCGGGCATCCCCTGCTGCTCGCCATTCTGCCTATCAGCGCCATCGAGCCCACGCCTTTCCAGCGTGATCTCTCAGACGCGCACCACAAGCGCCTGGCTGACGTGATCAACAAGACCGGCCGCTTCCTGGATCCGGTAATTGCGGTAGCCGCGCCGAACGGTACGGGCTTCTGGACGCCCAACGGACGCCATCGCCTGGAGGCCATGCGGCGCCTGGGAGCGAAGGCGATCGCGGCTTTGATCGTTGCTGAGCCGGAGGTGGCCTGGCAGATTCTGGCGCTGAACACCGAAAAGGCACACAACCTGAAGGAGAGGTCGCTGGAGGTGATCCGCATCTACCGCGGCCTGGTGGAGGAGGACGCTTCCCGCCCCGAATCGCAGTTCGCCTTCTATCTGGATGAGGCGGCGCTGGTGACCCTGGGCGTGTGCTACGAACGCAAGCCGCGCTTCGGCGGCGGCGCCTACCACTCCATCTTGCGGCGGCTGGAGACGCTCACCGAGGAGCCGCTGCGCGCTGCCATCAAGCTGCACGAGAAGCGCGCCGCCATGGTGCTCGATTTGGAAGAGAAAGTCGCTGCCGTGGTAAGCAAGCTCAAAGAGCGCGGGTTGGTCAGTCCCTACCTGCGCTCTTTCGTGGTGGCGCGCATTAATCCCTTGCGCTGGATTAAGGGCGAGCCTCCGGAACTGGAAGAGGTGCTCAAGACCATGCGGGAGCGCGCCGGCAGGTTCAACACGGAAAAGATCAAGCCTTCGGATTTGGCGGGGGCAGCCGGCCCGCCCGACGACGAAGGTTAGCGGATAGCCGCCGGCACTGGGGCCACGGGCAGCGCCGGCTTGCCACTCTTCTGCAGTAGCGAATTGAGCGCCGCCAGTTCGTGCTGGTTCAGATCCTGCCAGCGCGCCAGCGCCTGATTCAGGCTGGTGCACTCTTCCTGCGCCGCGGTGTACAGCGTCTGCGCCGGGCGGGCGTCGGCGGTGCCCGCCATTGTGAGCAGGCGGCCCAGATCGCGATTGAGCGGACCAAAGCCGGGTTTCTGCGGTGTTCCGTCTTCCAACGCGGCGAGACTGTCGTCCGATTTTTTCGCCGCATCGGTTGCGTCCTTTGCCGTAAGATTTTTCTGGTCACCTGCCAGCGCGGTGCGTGCCGCGTGTACCTGCTGCCAAGCTTCATCACTGGCGTCCATGGCTTGAACCAGTTTTTGTTCCAGCGCCAGTTGCGCTTGCAGGTCGGCTTGCGAAACCTGTACCCGCGGGTCAAGCCCCACCGAGAGCGACTGCCTATACTCCTGGCCGTTCACCGTGAGCACTACTTCATATATTCCCGGAACCACCAGGGGCCCTTGCGGCTGGTAACGCGGAGTCTCACCGGGAATGGCGTGGTCGGGCAGGGTGTACTCGAAATAATCGAGGTGCTTGCCGAAGTAGCCATAAGTGAGCGCCGCGGGATGCGGGTAGCGTAGGTCCCACACAAAGCGGTTCAGGCCGGCGTGGGTGGTGAGAGAAGGCTGGGGCGCAAACCAGTACTCCGGCGCGTTAGCGGGCTGCGGAGGCGGCGGTTCGGACGTGGTGGAGAACTGCCTGACTAGGTTGTGGTGGGCGTCATAAATTGCCAGGGTCATGGTGGCGGGCCCCGGATTCTTCAGGAAATAATCAATCATGGCGCCGTCGGGCGGATTCACGCCGGCGGGGGTTTCTGGGGGCAGGGGTGTGTCCGGGTTGTTGTCCCAGTGCACGCGCACCGCGTCGGCGGGAGGGAAGAGGTGGACGGTCGCGGCGGTCACTTCCGGCGTGAGTTGCCGCAAGGGCGTGACGTCGTCCAGAATCCACAACGCACGTCCGAAGGTCGCCGCCACCAGGTCGTTGCCGTGTACTGCCAGGTCGCGCACCGGCGAGATGGGCAGGTTCAGCTGCAGCGATTGCCAACGCTCCCCATCATCATAGGAGACGAACACGCCTGTTTCGGTTCCGGCATAGAGCAAGCCCTGACGCTTGCTGTCTTCGC
>JBLMXE010000266.1:0-4847 GCA_050257615.1 Chlamydiota bacterium
GCGATGGCGCCTCCGCCCGCCGCCTGGAAACCGAATACGTTACGCCCGCCGGCGAAGACCGCGTTCTGGGGCTGACTGTTTCCCCGGTGCTGGCCAGCGACGGCAAGGGCCTGGGCGCAGCCTGCCTGATCAGCGACCTGACCGAAATCAATCGCCTTTCGCGGCAGATCCGCATGCAGGAAAACCTGGCCTCGCTGGGCGAGATGTCGGCCGGAATCGCCCATGAATTCAAGAATTCGCTGGCCACTATTTCCGGCTACGCCCAGATGCTCACAGGGGAAGAGCACCTCGAAGTGGTGCACGACTTTGCCCGCAAGATCGAGAGCGAAACCGGCAACCTGGCACGCGTGGTCACCGATTTCCTGGCGTTTGCCCGTCCTCAGGCGCTGCGCAACGAGCCTGTAGTGCTGCGCGCCGTTCTGGAAAATTGTGCCAAGGACTGCAGCCTGGAATTGCATCTGGAAGATGTGCCCGCTGACCTGGCCCTGATGGGTGACCCCACCGCGCTGCGGCAAGCCTTTTCTAACCTGCTGCGCAACAGCGCTGAGGCGGCGCGCAATGGCACACCCGTGGAGGTGAAGGTGGCGGCGGCAACTGACGAGCACGGCACCCGCCTCACCATCACCGACAATGGCCAGGGCATCCCCCAGGACCGCATAGGCAAGATCTTTATCCCTTTTTTCACCACCAAGGCGCAGGGAACAGGGCTGGGCCTGGCGCTGGTGCATCGCATTGTGACGGAGCATGGCGGCGCCATCGCCGTCTCCAGTGGCGATTGGGGAACGACTTTTACGCTGGCATTTCCAGCGCCGGTCCTGGCCCAGGCGGCGCTGGCCGGCGGCTAGAACACGGGCCAATACTCCCCCACGAAAGGTTGAGCAAGTAGCCTGAGTACGGACGTGCTCGGGGAAGGGGAAGATATGAAACGCACATTCCATCTGTGCACCATAGCCGTGATCCTGCTGGCCGGCGTGGCGGCAGCGCAGTCGGTAGCCGATGTGGCGCGGCAGACGCGCAAGGAAAACGCCAAGAAGCCGTCGGCTAAGCTGTTCACCAACGACAACCTGCCCACGAACGCGCCCATCAGCGTGACCGGGCAGCCGCCGGCTCCGGACGAGGACAGCGCCAAGGCTGCCGACAATGGCGATGAGGCGGCCACGAGTGACCAGACCGCTCAAGGTGACAAGTCCGCCCAGGACAAGCAGAAGGCCGACAAAGACAAGGAAAGCATGGCGGAGAAGCGCGATGCCGCCCTCAAGCAATGGAAGCAGCGCTTCGCCGACCAGAAACAGCAGATTTCGCTTATGGAGCGAGAGCTGAATGTCCTGCAGGGCGAGTATCGCCTGCGCGCCGCCGCCTACTATGCCGACGCCGGCAACGCTCTGCGCAACCAGGCCGACTGGGCCAAGCAGGACCGCGAATATCACGCCCAGCTCGACGCCAAGCAGAAGAAGCTGGATGAAGCCAAGCAGAAGCTGGACGACATGAAGGAAGAGGCGCGCAAGGCGGGCATGCCCAGCTCGGTGGCCGACTGAGGTCCATGGATAGCATTCTCCTGGTCGAAGATAAGGACGAGTTGCGCGAGATGCTGACCCATGCCCTGAAGCGCATGGGTTATGCGGTCACGCCCGCGGCGCAGCTTGGCGAGGCGCTGGCGGCCCTGGAGCAGCAGCATTTTTCCGCTGTCCTCACTGACTTGAAGCTGCCTTCGGGCACCGGCATGGACGTGCTGCGCGCGGCCCTGGAAGCGGATGCCGCACTGCCGGTGATCGTGATGACCGCCTACGGCAGCATCCAGGACGCGGTAGCGGCCATGCGCGACGGCGCTTACGACTTCATCCAGAAGCCCATTGACCTGGAACACCTGAAGCACCTGCTAACCCGCGCCATCGAGCGCCAGCAACTGCTGCGCGAAAACCTGGTGCTCAAGGAGGAGTACGCGCAGCGCTACGGCTTTCCCCGCATGGTGGGCGAGCATCCGGCCATGCTGGCGGCCGCGCGCGAGATGCAGCGCATTGCCGCTACCGACACTACCGTGCTGCTGCTGGGGGAAAGCGGCACGGGCAAGGAGCTGTTCGCCCGCGCCATTCACCAGCTCAGTGCGCGCGGCAACAAGCCGTATGTAGCGCTTAACTGCGCCGCCATTCCGGAATCGCTGGTGGAGAACGAACTTTTCGGACACGAGCGCGGCGCTTTCACCGGGGCCAACGCGCGCAAGCTGGGCAAGTTCGAAATGGCCGAGGGCGGCACCATCTTCCTCGACGAAATTGGCGAGCTGCCGCTGGAGGTGCAGGGCAAGCTGCTGCGCGTTCTGGAACAGCGAACCATGGAGCGCCTGGGCGGAACTTCTGTGATCACGGTGGATGTGCGCGTGATTGCCGCTACCAACCGCAACCTGGAAGCGGCGGCGGAGGCGGGCGAGTTTCGCCGCGATCTTTACTACCGGCTGGCCGTTTTTCCCATCCGCATTCCGGCGCTGCGCGAGCGCGGCGACGATGTGGAGCTGCTGGCTGAACACTTTCTGGAACGCTTTCGCCGCGAACTGCGCAAGCCGCGCCTGGAGCTGGCTGACGATGCCCGCGCCGCCTTGCGCCGCCATAGTTGGCCGGGCAACGTGCGCGAACTGCAGAACGTGATGGAGCGGGCTGCCATCCTCAATGACGGCGAAATTCACGCTGGTGACCTCGGCCTTGCCGGCTCGAACGGCACTGAGGAAAAGAAAACGGAGCGCGCCCGCATCGAATCCACCCTGCGCTCCTGCAAGTGGAACAAGAACCACGCTGCTGAAAAACTGGGCATCTCCTACCGCACCCTGCTGAGCAAGATTCACGCGTATGAGCTGGATTAGCTTCTAGCTGCTAGCCTCTAGCTAATAGCTACTAGGTCTGAGCTGTCATGCCGGGTTTCTGGACTAACCCCATTCAGAACAATAAGTTATGGCTTCGTCCCCGGCGTGAGGTGGATCGCGAGTCGTTACCTGGGGTGCATTCCTGGCTTTTTCTCCAACTTTGGATATAATAGTGTACAGATTTGGAGAAATCGAGATTCATGGCTCTGAGCACACCGGTACCGGACTTGGGTTTGGACCTCTGGAAGGTGCCGGACCTGACCGACCCCAAGACGCGCAAACGACTGAGCCACGCGGCGATAGAAGTGTTCTTCCGCATGATGGAGGCGTGGAAAGTGCGCAACGAAGATGCGATGGCGCTGCTGGGCGGCATCTCCAATGGCAGGTACTTCGAGCTGAAGCGAAGCCGCCGCGGAGTCCTGACCCAGGATGAACTCACCCGCATTTCGCTGCTTATCGGCATCTTCAAGGCGCTGAACATCCTGTTCAGCCAGAAACTGGCCCAGCAGTGGATTTTGCGTCCCAACTCCAATCTCATGTTCCACAACGAGCCGCCGCTGCAGGTGCTGACGCGAGGTGGGGTGCCGGGCATGATCTCCGTGCGCCGCCTGCTCGATAGCCGGCGTGGCGGCAGGTAAGCCTTGCTGGGCGTCTGCGAAGTAGACCAGCGCGACACCCACCGGCTGATTCCCGCCCAGTTCGCCGACGGGGGCGCATCCGTGCTCACCCGCCTGACCGACGACCAGGAGACGCTGAACAGCATTTTCGAACTCGATAACGCCACCAACGAGCGACTGCTAGCGGAATCGGGGCTGGCGCCGAGGATTGATATGCGGGAACTGGTATTCGGGATTCCCTCTTATCGAATCATCAATGCGGCCTTCTGCCACCCCGCGCCCGAGGGGTCACGGTTCAATTCTGCCGACCGGGGCGCCTGGTACGCCGGTTTTGAATTGGAAACGGCGCAGGCAGAGGTGGCTTACCACCGGCGGCTCTGGCTGCATGAAACGGCGTGGGAAGAGGAGGACGTTGCCGACTACCTCGATTACCTGGCGGATTTTCACGCTCCCTTTCACGATCTGAAACAGGCAGAACCGTTTTCGCCTTATCTGGACCCAGAGGACTACACGGCTTCGCAGGCGCTGGCGGCGCAGCTGCTGAAGGCAGGATCCTCCGGCATTGTCTATCGGAGTGTGCGCTCGTTTGGAGGGACGTGCATCGTCTGCTTTCGGCCGGTGCTGGTGACCAACGTGCGGAAGGGCGACACGTTTAGGTTTACTTTTCCGGCTTCGGAAATGCCGCCCAAGATTCGAAGGGCGGACACTTAGCTTTTAGCTCTTGGCTTTTGGCTCTTGGCCTTTGACTCTCGGTCCATGGCAGATGAACAGCAGTCGGGGCACTCAGTATGACAAGGTGTGGAGGGCTTGTGCGGCGCAGGTGAAGCCGCGCCCTTTCCAGGCGCTCACAGGGGCTGAAGCCCGGGTTGAATTTCGCGTTTGATCCCACGGCTAAAGCCGTGGGCTTCCACGGCAGAGCCGGAGGTCTGCCGCGTGGGCGCCGCGCTACAGAGGCCATGGCGAGACGTAACAGGTTACGTCTCTACCGATGTACGGGGCTGGGTATAATTCGCGGATGAAAAAACCAGATTTGGCGGGCAGGTGGGAAGAGCACACGCGGCATGAATTTCTGACCAAGGATGTAGAGGCCACGCTGGCCACCATGGTGGAGGAGGGCTACGTCAACCACGTGCCGGTGATGACCGGCGGGGCGGGGAAGGCGGCGCTGCGCGAGTTCTATGGGCGGCAGTTCATTCCCTGCATGCCGCCGGATACCACGCTGACGCCGGTTTCGCGCACCGTGGGCGAAAACCAGCTGGTAGATGAGATGATCTTTTCCTTCACCCACACGCAGGAGATGCCCTGGATGCTGCCCGGCATTGCGCCCACAAATCGGCGGGTAGAGGTGCCGCTGGTGGCGATCATCGGATTTCGCGAGGGCA
>JBLMXE010000267.1:0-4086 GCA_050257615.1 Chlamydiota bacterium
TCAGATTTCAAGTAAGGGCAAAGCTGCGGCGCTGAGCGGGAGACAACCAAGAAGTTGACAGGTATGCTGGGAGAAGATGAAGCAATGGGTTCCGCTCTTCCTGCTTCTGCTGTTGTCGGCCTGCGTGCGGAGACCGGTGTCTTCCGTTCCGCCGGCTGGCTTGCCGAGACAAGCCCTGCAGTGCCCAGCCGGCGAGGAAGACATGCTGCGCTGGTTCACTCCGCGCGACACTTCCTGGCACGCTGAAGGTAATCACAATCCCCTTTACACGACCGTTCTGCCTGATCGTTTCTACTGGACCAAGAGCGCCCAGGGCTGGCCCTGGGACATTCAGCTTTACGACACCCACTACATCTACTTGTGGATTACGGAAAACGGGTGGAGCAGCCCGTCCAGTTTCAAGCAGTTCGAAGGCAAGAATGAGCCGCTGGCGCCGCGCTGCCTGACGCTGAAGGGCGGTAAGGACGCAACCATTACCGTGCCCGACACCCGCTATAGGGTCTTCACCAGTTGCTCCCGTTACACAGAGAAGAAATTGCGCAAGGGTGTGAACGAGGTCTGGGGGCCGAACCCTATGACGTGGAAGGCCCTGGGCCGCAGCGCGCCGACGGTAGTGGTGAGCTATCGCTATAACTGCGATGACAGCTACGGTTCCTGCCGCGATAAGGAGCTCTATTACCTGGTGAAGGATTACGGGCTGCTGCAATGGCAGCACTATGAATTGGTTGCCGCTCCCAACGACTACAAGCTGGTTGAGAGCTCGATTTTCGATCGTTTGCGTTCAGGACAGGTAGAGCCCTATTTTCCCTGTGGCGAAGCAAAATGAGGGGAAGCAGCTCCGACGGAAGGCACGTGCTCGCCAGCGGGTTGGGATAAAATATTGCGAAACGTTAGTAAAGTGACATCCGAACCGCAGATCGAAGGTTTTCGCCGTGGCCAATACCTAGTCGCCCTGGTTTGCCTACTGCTGACGTTCACTGCAGCAATTGGCGAAGCAACTCACATTCATCTCAAGGCGGAAGCCAGCAATTCGCCAATCCGCTGCTCGATTTGCGTAGCCGCGCATTCGGCCAAACCAGCGCCCACCTGCCAGCCTATCCACGCGGTCCGGATATTCTCGGCATTCGCCGTCCTGCAGAGCCCCATTGTCCGATCTCGGCTTGCCACTTCCGACCTGTTTATTCGCCCGCCTCCTTTTGCCGGCTAGCCCGACTCGAAACCCGGTCCCTTCACAACTAGCTGACACCCTAGGAGCACTGTATGTACCTGCGGGCGCGGTTTGCTGTTTTTGTGCTATCTCTGCTGTGGATTTGCTACACAATCGTCTCGGCGCAGTCGCTAACCTCGGGCACCATCACCGGAAAAGCGGTTGATCCCAGCGGAGCGGTGATCCCAGGGGCCAGTGTGGAAATCCACAATCCAGTTACTGACTATAAGGAGTCGGCCACAACGGACTCCGCCGGCAGCTTCTCCTTCCGGAATATCCCTTTCAACCCTTACCATTTGACGGTAGCGGCGAAGGGCTTCCAGGAGCAGGAAGAGGACGTGAACGTGCGCTCCGCCGTGCCTGTCAACCTCACGGTCAGGCTGCAAATTGCAGGAACCAGCGAGACAGTGAACGTGGAGGCCAGCGGGCAGGATCTGATAGAAAACAACGCGACGGCGCACACCGACGTCAGCAGCAGCCTGGCTCAGACGCTTCCCAAGGAGAGCGTGAGCACGGGCCTGAGTTCCGTGATTTCGGATGCCTCGCCGGGCATCGCCGCCGATTCCAATGGCATGTTTCACCCGCTGGGGGAACACTCCGACACTACTTTCAGTATTGACAACCAGCCGATCTCTGACCAGCAAAGCCGCACCTTCTCTAATCAGCTCTCCATGAACAACATTCAGTCTATGGAGATCATTACCGGGGTTCCGCCGGCTGAGTACGGAGATAAAGCGAGCCTGGTGGTGTACGCCACCACCCGCTCGGCGCTGGGCAGCAGCAAGCCGTTCGGCAGTGTGACGGCGGGTTATGGCTCGTTTGGCACTTCCACTGGGGCGGTGACTTTTGGGATGGGAAACAGCAAGTTGGGCAATTTCCTGTCCGTGGATGGCGTGAACAGCGGGCGCTTTCTGGATTCGCCGGAGTTCCTGCCTATTCACGATAAAGGCAATGTTGAAAACCTATTTGACCGCTTCGACTATCAGCTGAATGCCGCGGATACTCTCCACCTCAACTGGTGGCTTTCACGCTCCTGGTTTCAGATACCCAACGACTTCGACCAGATGAACGCCGGGCAGGACCAGCGGCAGGAGCTGAAGACGTTTAATTTCGCACCCGGCTATACGCATCTGATCAACGCCTCGACCCTGCTGACCGTGAACGCGTATGTGCGTCAGGACCGAGTGGGCTACTTTCCCAGCGCCGACCGCTTCGCCGACCAGCCGGCAACCCTGTCGCAGGGAAGAAGGCTGACCAATGCCGGCGCCAAAGTTGATGTTTCCTATGTCAAGGGAATCCACAACGCGAAGGCGGGAGTGAGTTTCTATCACACGTTTCTGTCGGAAAACTTCCAGACCGGCCTTACGGACCCGCTATTCAACCCATTGTGCGTGAACGCCGCAGGCGGCGGGGTGGTTGCGCCCGGTGTGCTGAATCCGGCCCAGTGCGCCGGCGCCGGCTTTCTGCCCAATCCCGGTTTTCAGCCCGGCCTGCTGCCTTTCGACCTGACGCGGGGAGGAGCCCGGTTCAATTTCCGGAGCACAACTGATATCAAACAGGAAGCGGCCTACGTCGAGGATACGATCAGCGTGCATCAGTTCAGCATTTTGGCGGGGCTGCGCGGAGACAATTACAACGGGTTGAGCAGCGGTTCGGCGATCGAACCCCGGGTCGGCGTTTCTCACCACATCAAGCGAACCAGCACAGTGCTGCGGGCGTCCTACGGGCGGCTATTCTTGACGCCTTACAACGAGAACCTGATCCTATCCAGTTCGACTGGGCAAGGCGGTCTGGCGCAGCAGGTCTTCGGGGCCTATGGGGCGCAGCCGATCACGCCGGCGCGGCGCAACATGTTCGACGTGGGCTTCGAGCAGGCCATTGACCGCCATTTTTCCATAACCGCGGATTACTTCTGGAAGTTCACCACGGGCGACTACGATTTTGATGTCATTCTGAACACGCCGCTGGCGTTTCCCATTCAATGGAAAAAGTCGAAGATTGACGGCTTCTCCGCCCGCATCAATTTTGCGGCGTGGCATGGGCTGACCGCCTACATGGTCATGGGGCATGCCCGCTCGCGCTTCTTCGGGCCGGAGGTGGGAGGCATCATCTTCAACTCGCCTGTGGTGGATAATGGTCCGTTCCGCATTGATCACGACCAGGAATTTGAACAGAACACCCACCTGCAGTATCAGGTGGGCAAATGGGGGCCATGGTTCGGATTCAGCTGGGACTACCAGAGTGGGCTGGTGGCGGGAGCGGTGCCGGACTTCGCGACCGCATTGGGATTCGACCCGAATCAGCAGGCGCAGATCGGGCTGTACTGCGGAAACCGGTTTGCGACGCCGACTTCAGGAATCAGCAGCTGCTCTTCGCCGATCTTCGGGGCCACGCGCGTGCGAATTCCCGCGACCGGAACCTACAATCCTGACACCAACCCGGCCCGGATCGCGCCCCGCCATCTGTTCGATCTGGGCACGGGCATGGATAACGTCTTTCGGACCGAACCGTATCATGTGAACCTGAGCTTCAGCGTAGTAAACCTGACCAACAAGGTGGCGCTGTATAACTCCCTGTCCACCTTCAGCGGAACCCATTTCGTGACGCCGCGGAGTTATCAGGCGTCTTTAGGGGTGTCGTTCTAGGCGGAGATTTACCTGCTGGTTCTCTGCCCGCACGTTTCCGTCACTCGTCCCTGAATGCTGTACGACTGAACCACATTTCTGCTGCTGGACACCGCCAAAAAGCGCAAGGGGCAGGACTCGGGGTAGAATTCAGCCTGTCTGCCCGGGGAAAGAACAGTGCAGGAAGGTGGCCCCAAGTTTCGGCGAATCGTCCGCGCCTATCTAATCTCTATCGCCGCCTGGGGCGGCCTGTCG
>JBLMXE010000268.1:0-3806 GCA_050257615.1 Chlamydiota bacterium
TGTCTTCCGTCTTCACCATCGGCCCGGCGGCCGAAGCCGCTGCCGGGTCGGTGTCTTCTTCCGCCGATCTTCTCTGCCCCTCCTGCGCCTGAAGCCAGGCTGCGTCGCATTCTCCTGCACAATTCCTGATCATCTTGCGATTTAGCCGCTCTCCACGGGCTGCCTCAGTACACTTTGGATTCCAAGGCCGAGCAGGAGGATGAGGGTGGCGCAGAATCCCGGTTCCCGGCGTATAAGTTGCAGCTGCAAAGGTGTTCTCACCGAACGTGGCCTTACTCAGAGTGCCTGGAACAATCGGTCGCGGTACTCGCTGCCATGGCGGAGGCTCAACATGCCGGCTACTTCGGTGAGCCGGCGATATTGGGCGAGCACGTTCACGCCACATTGCACTTTCAAGTTCGCCAGGGGAGGGAGCAACAACCTGGGCCACCGGTACACTCGGAAGACGGTCCAAACCCAAAGTTTGAAAGCGGCGGCAAGCCAATACATGCGGAGCTCTACAGCGACCTGGAGCGCCTCAGCCACCAGGCGATCCTTCTCGGTGTAGGAGTCGCGCTCCTTCTCCTTGATCAGCTCATATTCCCCGGCCACCCAATGCTGAATCACATCCACGTTATGAGCGACCCGGCGCAGGTACTCGCGAACAAGTTGCATACGAGCTTCCTGAGCGTCGCGGAATGCGGGCGGAGTCAATGCCTGTTGCAGGGTCCACTCTTCACCGGCGTCGAGCAAAGTCTCCAAATCGGATACATCCAGCTTGCGGACGAAGAGGATGACCTGGTCAAGATCGTGTGGAGGTTTTCGATAGACGATGGTGCGCGCAATAACGACAAGCAGAGCGAGCGCGCAGAGGAACGGGATCAAGAACGGAATGCTCATAAAAACCTCGCGCAAATCGGCGCGCGCCTGGTTTTGCTTTGGCCGCAGATGCCGGAGGCGAATGTCATCCCTTCCTCAAGAAGGCACGAATGAACTCCGATTGCCGACGCACGCCAGCGATAACCTGCGGAGGTGATTTTGCTTCGGCCAACTGCTTCTCCTTCGCCGGCTGGGGGTGGCGCACGGCCGACAACCACACCAACAGCGCCCCTATATATGCCACAGCTGGCAGCATTTCGCCCAAAAATCGGAAGTTTGTACCGAACCGCGAACGAACCGTCCCCCCGAAGGCCACCGCTAGAGAGGAGACGGCAATGCCCAGGACAAACCGATATTCGTAAATTTTTGGGGGGATGTGCAGGAATATTGCCAGCCCAAAAAAAAGAGCCGCGATGGCGAGGATAACGTATTGGGCCGTGACCGCGGCCGAGATGATGGCCCCGCCTGCCGCGCTGGCCTGAACCGGCGGGGAAACGTAGCCTTGCCAGGCAGAATAAACCAGGGCGCCAATGATGGCTCCCGGAAACAGGATGCGAAACCACCACAGCAAATAGAAACTGCGGAAAACCTTGTAGAAGCTCTCAGATGCCGCCAGGATCATAAGCAACATCTCCCCGGGCGCGGTGATCCAGTACACGTAAAAGTAGAGATGAGGCCTGGAAATGGTTGCCGAAGCCAGGAGGGTTCGCAACAGGTCGTAGGCAACATAGCCCGTAAACAGGGGGAAGGGACGCCAAAGACCGCGCCGCCAGACCAGGACCAGAATCCAGGCTTCCAGTGCAACACTAACTGTTTGTACCAGCAGGCCAGACCAGTTCATAAAGCCTACGGGTGGTCAGCTTAAATGAGCCACCCGCAGGCTTCAACCAAAACATGGTTTGCTGACTATCGGACCCGAAGGCTCGGCTTCTTGGGCCAGGGAATGGGGTTTCCGTCAGCCACCAGCCTTTGCGGGCCCGGTGTTGCCACCAGTGTGGGTGGAGTTGGCTTCTTGGGCCAGGGAATCGGATTCCCGTCGCCAAGAGCAGGAATTGCAAGTGCTGCCAGCAGTACTCCAATTAATTGGAGACGAACCGTAAGGGTCATAGATTTACTCCTTTTCGTTTTCCTGTGGTTTGGGGGCCCAGCCTCCGAAGGTTGAGCTTGGCGACAATTGTCTCGCCGAGGGGCCCTTTTTTGACGGCTAATCTTTACTGTTCCAAACTCCGTAGGCGCACGGTCTCGTGGAAGGATCAGTCTGCGTTGCGGCGCCGGGCAGGCCACACAAACGGTGAGTAGGAAGATGTTTCTTCCAGACACACTTTTCCCAAGGCCGGAAAGGTGAGGGATGGTTGCCTTTAGCTGCTGGCCGGGATGGCGCGCGTCATCTGGTCCCACGCCTGCCAAAAGTGGCGCATCTCGCCGGGCTTGCCCAGAGAGATACGCACATAGTCATCCATGGGGGGAAATTTGCGGCCGATTTCGATGTCCTGCCTCTTGAAAAACTCAATTACCGCCGGCGCCGGCCGTGAGGCGTTCATCATCACAAAATTGGCATGGGACTCGATCAGCTTCAGCCCACGCCGCTGGGCCTGGGTGAAGAATTCCTGGCGGTCGGCGGCATTGCGCCGGATGGCCATGTGCACGTAGTCCTGGTCAGCCATGCCCGCTTGGGCGGCTCGCACCCCGGCCACGTTCTGGTTTTCAATGGAGCGGAAGGCGCGCAGCCGCTTCAGGGCCTCACCCTGGGCGATAGCGTAGCCGATCCTCATTCCCGCCAGCCCATAAATCTTGGAGAAGGTGCGGCACACAATCAGGCGCTCGTTTTCCACCGGGCGGTCGAGGAACGATTCGTAGCCCGGGGCGCCAATGGCAAAGTGGTGGTAGGCCTCATCCATCAGCACCACGGCATTGGCTGGCGCCTTGCTCAGAAATGTTTCCAGGTCCTTGCGCGGCGTGAGCGTGGCGGTGGGATTGTTGGGATTGCAGATGTAAATCAGCGAGGGCTGCTGCGCCGCGTGCGCCAGCATGGCGTTCAGATCGTGCGCGTAGTTGCTGTCCAGGGGCACGAAGGTGATCTCCGCCCCCATGGGCTTGGCATAAGCGCCGATTGCCTCAAACGTGGGTTGCGCCATCAACAGCGCCTTTCCCGGTCCTAGAAACGCTGCCGTGGCCATGCGCAGGATTTCCATGGAGCCGCAGCCCAGGACCACGCGGTCGGTGGTGACCTTGTGATGGGCGGCAATGCTTTCGATGAGCTGGCGGGTGTAGCGGTCGGGATAGCGATTGCCTTCCGCCACCGCCATCTGCATGGCCGCCAGGCTCTTGGGCGAGGGACCGTAGGCGTTCTCATTGTTGCTGAGCTTGATGGCGTTGGGCGGGATATCACCGCTGTGGGCGGCATCAACCTGCGGGGAAGCAGCCAGGCTGGGCAATTCCAGAACGGCGGACGCGGCGGTGGCAAGAGTGGCGGAACGAAGAAATCCACGGCGGGAGAGCGGCATCGAAGCTCCTCATAAATTGGGGTGAAAGCAGGGCTACAAAGCATACCGCGAAAGGGAAGTTTTGGGAGTGGGAACCGGGGAGGGCGTTTGCTTTCTTGCATCCTTGGGGGCTTCGTTGTAATTTCGCGGCGAGACCTATTGCTACCCCATAGGAACTGTGCCATACTTTAAGACTGCATATGGGTTTCCCATAGGAGGGGCGGTGGGAGAGAAAACCGATGTCTGGCAGGGCACCCTGGCGCTGATGGTACTGAAAACGCTGGAGACCATGGGGCCGCAGCATGGCTATGGGATTGCGCGCCGCATTGAACAGACCAGCGGGTACCTGCTGGCGGTCAATTACGGGACTCTCTATCCCGCCCTGCTCAAGCTGGAGCAGGAAGGCTACATCGCTTCCGAGTGGGGAGTTTCGGAAAACAGACGCAGGGCCAGGTATTACCGTCT
>JBLMXE010000269.1:0-3630 GCA_050257615.1 Chlamydiota bacterium
GCCAACGCCAACCTGGTGGGCCACTGGTCGAACTGGGAGAAATTCAACGAACTGGAGCGCGCCGGGCTGATGATGTATGGCCAGATGACCGCGGGTTCGTGGATTTATATCGGCTCGCAGGGCATTATTCAGGGCACGTTTGAGACTTTTTCTGCGGCGGGCGAGAAACACTTCGGCGCGGAGCTGGAAGGCAAGCTGATTGTGAGCGGCGGCATGGGGGGAATGGGTGGCGCCCAGCCCCTGGCCGCGACCATGACCGGGGCTGCGTTCCTGGGCGTGGAGGTTGACCCGGAGCGCATCAAGAAGCGGCTGAGGACCGGCTATTGCGACTTCATGGTCAACTCCCTCGATGAGGCGCTGCGTATCCTGAAGAACGCGGTGCGCAAGAAGGAAAATATTTCCGTCGGGCTGGTGGGCAATTGCGCCGATGTGATTCCCGAGCTGGCCGAGCGCGGGGTGGTACCCGACATTCTGACCGACCAGACTTCCGCGCACGATCCGCTGAACGGCTACATTCCCCAGGGGCTCACGGTGGAGCAGGCGGCGGAGCTGCGGCAACGCGATCCCAAGGAGTATGAGGAGCGTTCGCTCGACTCCATCGCCCGCCATGTGGAAGGCATGCTGCGCTTGCAGAAGATGGGCGCGGTGACCTTCGATTACGGCAATAACATCCGCACCTTTGCCTTTCAGCGCGGGGTGAAGAACGCTTACGACTTCCCAGGATTTGTGCCTGCCTACATTCGCCCGCTGTTCTGCGAGGGGCGGGGACCGTTCCGCTGGGTGGCGCTGAGCGGAGAGCCTTCCGACATTCACACCACCGACGAACTGGTGCTGGAGCTGTTTCCCAACAACCGCATTCTGAGCCGCTGGATCAAGCTGGCGCGCGAGCGCATCAAGTTTCAGGGGCTGCCGGCGAGGATTTGCTGGCTGGGCTATGGCGAGCGGGCGCAGTTCGGCTTGGCCATGAACGAGCTGGTCAAGAAAGGCAAGCTGAAGGCGCCCATCGTGATTGGGCGCGACCACCTGGATACGGGCTCGGTGGCTTCACCCTTCCGCGAGACCGAGGGCATGAAAGACGGCAGCGACGCGGTGGCCGACTGGCCGCTGCTGAATGCGCTGCTGAACACGGCCAGCGGGGCCTCGTGGGTATCCATTCACAACGGCGGCGGCGTGGGCATCGGCTACTCGCAACATGCCGGACAGGTTACGGTTGCCGACGGCAGTGAGGGCATGGCCAAACGCATTGAGCGGGTGCTGACCAATGATCCCGGAATCGGCGTAGCCCGGCACGTGGATGCTGGCTATGACGAGGCCAGGCAGTTCGCGAACGAGAAGGGGATCAAGATTCCAATGGGGAAGTAGCAGAAGCAATCAGCACTCAGCATTCAGCCGTCAGCACTCAGCTATCAGGGATCAGCACTCGGGGTTGAGCACGCAGTTCTCTGCAGCAGTTGTGCGAGTGCGCAAGGGCGAAACAGAATTCGGCCCTGGGTTCAGGGAGCAAATGAAACGCGAATCCCGGAGGGACGGAACCAGAACGAAAACGAGTCAGTTGGCTTCAGGGAGGAGAAAATCTCCACGCCAAGCTGAAACCACCCCTCCACTCCTTCTTCTCAACATCCGCCAACTGCTTACGTTGCGGGGCGGTTCGGCGCCGCGGCGAGGGCGGGAACTGGGCGAACTCGGGATTATCGAAGACGGCGCGGTGCTGTGCGAAGCGGGCAAAATCGTGGCCGTGGGCACAACCCGCGAGGCGCTGCGCGACTCCTGGCTGCAGCGCAGGCGAAAGAACCTTCGCGAAATTGATTGCCGCGGCAAAGTAGTTCTGCCCGGCTTCGTGGACTCACACACCCACCCGGTGTTCACTGCCCCACGCCTGGTGGATTTCGAAAAGCGAACGGAGGGCGCCAGCTACGAGGAAATAGCGGCGGCGGGCGGCGGTATCCGCTCCAGCGTGGAAGGCGTTCGCCAGGCGAGCAGGGAAGAGTTGGGGCAGCATGTGCTGGCGGCGCTGCAGGAGATGGCGGCGCAGGGCACTACCACGGTGGAGGCCAAGTCCGGCTACGGCCTGAGCGTGGAGGCGGAACTGAAGTCGCTGCAGGCGGTGCGGGATGCCGCCGCGCGCTGGCCAGGCACGGTGGTGGCCACCTTGCTGGGGGCACATGTTGTGCCGCGCGAGCGCCTGCTCCATCCGCAAAAATATGTGCGCGCAATCTGTGAACTGATGATCCCCGCGGCCGCGCGCCAGAAGCTGGCCGAGTTTGTGGACGTCTTTTGCGACCGGGGCGCGTTCAGCCCGGAAGATGCGCAGCGGATCTTGCAGGCAGCGGTAGAAAATGGCTTGGGCACGCGAGCTCACGTGTGCCAGCTCAGCCCCTGCGCGCTCAGCCCCATTCTGTCCTGTAAGCCGGCTTCCTTCGATCACCTGGACCACGTCGGCGACGAGGACGTGATCTGCCTGGCTCGCTCACAAACTGTAGCCACGCTGGTGCCGGGGGCCAACTACTTTCTGGGGTTGGACCGCTATCCGCCGGCGCGGAGGCTCATCGAGGGCGGCGTCGCCGTGGCGCTGGCCACCGACTACAATCCCGGCACTTCGCCCACCTCCAGCATGCCCTTCGTTCTCTCGCTGGCCTGCACGCACCTGAAGATGACGCCGGCGGAGGCCATCAGCGCCGCCACCATTAACGGCGCGTGCGCGTTGTTGCGGCAAAAGAACAAGGGAAGCCTCGAGCCGGGCAAAGACGCGGATATGGCTATTTTCGATGTGTCAGACTATCGCGAGATCGCTTACTGGTTCGGGACGAACCGGTGCAGTGGGGTGGTGATGGGCGGAGAAGTGGTGAAGAGCGAGTAGTAAGGAGTCAGCAAAACCATTCATCACAAGGCACGAGGGCCACGAAGAATTGACGATTGAAGATTGATGATTGACGATTGAAAAACCAGTGGGCCAACGCGCCCGTCGCGACCTCGGGCGGCAGACCCGCGTGGACCAGTTCAACTGGCGTAATCGTGTTCTGTCCTAAGAGACAAGCTTCAATCGCCAATCCCTTGATGAGCGTCGTGACCTATGAGTTTAGGCATTCGGCTGCTGACTTCCGCTCCATGTTTCGCCCCGATTGAGCGTTCAGCAGTGAGGTTGTTATAATCGCTTTGTTCCGCACGGATTCACGAACTCGCGGCAGCCGGTTCCAGCACCCGTTCTCTGGGCGCGCCGGAAATGGCTGTGACAGCCCGGAAACCCAGTTGGGCCTTGACGGGCAATTCCGCGTATCCCGCGGCCGTGGCCAGGTAGCTCAGGTGGTAGAGCGCAGCCCTGAAAAGGCTGGCGTCGGCGGTTCAACTCCGTCCCTGGCCACCAACCAAATTACACACTCTTTCTCGGGTAGAAGTTTCCAGTCGCCCGTTACTTCATAGACTGCTCCCTCCTGTGTCTGCTTCGGGCTGAGAACCAGCTCATGCAGGTGCTTGACGAGCTCCGCCTTGGCCAAGTGGATGTTTTCTTGAAGCAGGGAGCGGAGATTGGGCAGGGCACGAGCCACATAGGCCCTGAGCTCACTTAGACTTGCTTTGATGTTTGGAGGCATCAGAGTTTGGATCTGGGCGTCTATTTCCGTTATTTTCTTTTCG
>JBLMXE010000270.1:0-4126 GCA_050257615.1 Chlamydiota bacterium
CCAGCGAAGAGAGCACCAGCAGGCGGTCACGCGATCCTATGGAGCGCTTATCCGACCCGTTGTTCTCGGCCTTCACCCGTTTACTCACACTTGTTGCCCTTGTCCTCGGATCGGAGTCCCCTTTCCTGGCCTGCCGCTACTTCTTGGGCCGGCGCTTGTCCCCATTCATGACCTGCTTGAGGGCGCGCAGCAGGCTGGGTCCGGCGTCGCGCAGCTCTTCGCGATGATGCAGCGAAAGGTCACGCAGTACCCGTTCTCCCTTGGGAGTCAGGGAGAGCAGCACTTCGCGCCGGTCCATGCCCCCGCGGTGCCGCTTGACGAAACCATGTGCTGCCAGACGGTTCACCAGTTCCACCGTGCTGTGGTGCTGGATCTGAAGCCGCTCGGCCAGTTCGCCGATACGCGGACGGGCCTCCTTAGGCAGACCTTTAAGAGCCAGCATCAGCTGGTGCTGGCGGGGCTCCAGCCCGGCGTTGCGCGCCACCTGCTCACTGAAGCGGAGGAACCTGCGAATCTGGTAGCGCAACTCAGCCAGGGATTCGTAATCGTTGCTTTTGATGTCCATGAGTTCACCTCCGCCGCTGGCAATTGTATCGTAATTGGTATCGTATCACGACATAAACATATTATATCCAGCCGGTGTCCGCACCAGGGTCGCCAGTATGTCGCAAAACGACGTTTATGCCCCTTGTGCCACTGCCCGCCACCCGCTCAGGATTCACTTCCGGAAAGCGCCCGCCAGCATTTAGAATCCACTGTTCTTTACATTCGGGAGGAGGCCCGGCTTGATCCCACGCTATACCCGCCCGGAAATGGGGCGCATCTGGAGTGAGGAAAACCGCTTTCGCACCTGGCTGGCGGTAGAGGTTGCCGCCACCGAAACTCTGGCCGAGGCCGGCCTGGTCCCCAAGGATGCCGCCCGCGCCATTCGGGAAAAAGCCGACTTCAGCCTGGAGCGCATCCACGCCATTGAGGCTGAGGTCCGCCACGACGTGATCGCCTTCACTACCGCCGTGGCCGAAATCGTGGGCCCGGAGGCCCGCTGGTTCCACTATGGGCTCACCTCCAACGACGTAGTGGATACTGCCCAGGCCCTGCTCATCGGCCAGGCCTCGCGCATTATCCTGCAGGACCTGAGCAACCTGATCGAGGTGCTGCAGCGCCGGGCGTTCGAGTTCAAGGACACACCCATGGTCGGCCGTACCCACGGGGTGCACGCCGAACCCATCACCTTCGGCCTGAAGCTGGCGAACTGGTACGACGAAGCGCAGCGCGACCTGGCGCGCTTCCAGCGTGCGGCCGAGGAAATGCGTGTGGGCAAGTTTTCCGGGGCGGTGGGCAACTTCGCCCATCTCAATCCCGAACTGGAGGAGAAGATCTGCGCCCTCCTGGGTCTGCGGGCCGCGCCCATCACTTCCCAGGTGATTCAGCGCGATCTGCACGCTAACTACATGGCGACGCTCGCGGTAGTGGCCTGCACCCTGGATAAGATCGCCACCGAAATCCGCCACCTGCAGCGCACCGAAGTGCGCGAGGCCGAGGAATACTTCAGCGAAAAGCAGAAGGGCTCTTCCGCCATGCCCCATAAGCGCAACCCGGTGACCTGCGAGCAGATCAGCGGACTGGCGCGCGTGGTCCGCGCCAATGCGCAGGCCGCCTTCGAAAATGTCGCCTTGTGGCACGAGCGCGACATCTCCCACTCTTCGGTGGAACGCATCATTCTGCCCGATTCCACCACCCTGCTGGACTACATGCTGGCCAAGACCACCAACCTGGTGGACACCATGTTTGTCTATCCAGAACGCATGCGGCAGAACCTGGAGAGCTCAGGCGGCCTGGTGTTCAGCGGGCAACTGCTGCTCGACCTGGTGGAGCACGGCGTTTCCCGCGAAGAGGCTTACCGCATGGTGCAGCGCCATGCCATGCGCGCCTGGCAGGAAGGCAAGAACTTCCGCGAGCTGGTGCTGAAGGACAAGGAAATTACAAAGCGCGTGCCGCGGGCCCAGATTGAGCGGGCTTTCGATCTGAAGCGCCAGCTGCGCAACGTGGACAAAATCTTCGCCCGCGTCTTTCCGAACTCCGCCCCTCGCCCCAAGCGCAAGAAATCTTAACCACAGAGGACACAGAGCACACTGAGGCAAATCAATTTGTCACACAGAGCTTGGATTCGGGTATGTTTTTCTTTCTGAGCAATTTGGGCCGGTTGATCCGTTTTCACGGGGTTTGTTGATACAGGTTTTCTCTGTGTTCTCGGTGTCCTCTGTGGTGAAAGAGGTGTTAGCAGGGGTTGAGCGATGCCGCCTGGCTCATGGCCAGCAGCACGGTCTGGGCGAGGCGCTGCAGCACCGCCACATCGCCCTCATCGAAGGCGAAAGCGTCGCCCGAGAACACCTCGATCACGCCCACAATATCGCGTTCGTACTGGATAGGCGCGGCGAGGATGGAACGCACCCCCAGCCGGCGGCAGGTCTCGGCGTCCACCCGGGTATCGGTTTCACTGTCGTCGCAGCGCAGGGCCTTGCCGGTGCGCAGGCACTCGCCGGTGAGTCCGGAGTTGACGTCAATGGGCGAGCCAATGGGCGGGGCAATTAGCCCGGTGCGCGCCCGGCACACCATACGGTCATTCTGCGTCAGGGCGATGGCCGCGCCGCCCGCCCGGGTCAAAGAGCGCATCTTCTTGCTGATTTGCCGCAGGGCTACGTCCAGGTCGGACCCCAGGGACGCGAATTCGTATTGCACGGTGGTGGATTCGGGAGCGCGCTCCGCGCTTTCCGGCTCCGGCTCCAGGCTAACGGTCAGGGGTTCGTGGAAATCCGGCGCCTGCACCCGCCTTTCCACCTGCTCCGCCACCGCCAGCTTGGGCGCGGTGCGGCTGGGAGCGCCGGCATTGATGGCCAGCCACTGATTGAGCCGCTGCCGAGGCTCCTCGGGCAATTCGGAAAAGCGCACGCCGGCGCGCCCAAAGGCATCCGCCCAGGCGATGTAACCGGTGGTTTCCAGGTTGGTGACCGGGTCGGGCAGGTTAAGGTGCAGATTGATGGGCCGCGTGACCTTTTGCGGCGCAGCTGTCTGCATGGACATGCCTTGCTCGCTCAGGTCCAGCACCATGCCGCCGGTGACCCCATCGAAGCTGGCAAAAGCGGGAGCGTGCACGCGGTGGCGCACGCAGCGGCGGCGTTCCGGCGGCGCTTCCACGCCGCCCTCAGTTTTGCGGGTACGTCCCCAGGGAAGGTTCATGTCTCGGCCAGAGCAAACTCACGCAGACTCCAGGATGAATCCGGCTGGGCCTCGCGCCGGGCCAGCCGCTCGCTTTCCGTGCGCACAATCGCCAGGGCCAGCTCATGCTTGCCTGAGGCCTGCCGCACGTGACGCACAATGCGGCATTGGCACAGGAAGCGCACCCCCGGCGAGCGCAGCGTTGCAGGAAACAGAAACACCAGCTCCAGGCAGGAGTGCGGGGGAATTTCCCGTTCGCTCTCCAGGAGCACTCCATCGGGACTGGCGTTGAGCACCGTCCCGCTGATCTCCCGCGGACCGTGGTCCCAGAACTTGATGGTCACTGGCTCCTGCAGGGCGCAGCGCTGCATGCGCCGCCGCTCGGATTGGGCTGCGAGCATGGGCCTCCTAGGACCCGCGGGGGAGTCTTGGGTCTTACCCAGATAATCAGTGGAAAAATGGCTGGCGGGAAGTAGTACGGCAGGTTCCCCGGCGTTCCGGGCGACAAACTACCTCCCGGGTACGATAATGCCCGCCCCCTGCACGAGGGGCCAGGTGCTCAGCCTGAATTGCCGGCTATTGTGCGGCCCTGGGCAGGCAACTTATCGCGCTGGGACTCTCGTTCTTGCTGGAATCGCTGTCAGTGACCACATAGCAGCGGGCTCCCGTGTCGCCGTCTTGAACCACGAGGATATCGTAGCGCCCGCCCAGATGGAGCTTGTCAACTCTGGAGAGCACGTTCTGCTGGCGGCTCGCCAGGAGTGGCAGGCATAGCAGTACAAGCAGCAGAATCACTAAATTTTTCATGCGGGTTTTGTCCTCCGCTTAGAACTATTGCACCGTTCGCGAAAGGAACAAGACCGTGGCTGGTTACTCTTCTGGTGCCCGGGGCAAACTATTCTGAGGCACG
>JBLMXE010000271.1:0-8187 GCA_050257615.1 Chlamydiota bacterium
GCCGAATAATCCATTTGCCGCGCAAATGCAGGAAAGGATCGGGGCAGCGTGCCGCGCGGGAGACGATGGCCTGGTACATGACTTCGGTAGCGCTGTCGCTGCCTGCCGCCCAGTAGCACGCGGATGGAACCAGAGCCTTGGCCTCGCGGGCAATTCGCCCGCCTCGCCATGTCGCCAAAGCCACTAGCCGTTGGTGGCCAAGACTTCCCAGCCCGGCCACGCGGCGCACGATTGTGCAGGACAGGTTTTTCTCCGGCAGCAAATGCTCTAGAGCTTCGACGGCGGTCACTGGGAGGCTGCCTTTCACCGGGGGCAGGGAGTCCATCTTCTTCCAGAAATGCACCGGATCCCGCAATTCGCCCAGCGCAATCCGGCGCAGCCAATCGTTCTCCTCTTCCAGTACATACGGCTGGCCTCCGCTCTTCAGCCCCTCCAGGTAACCATCCAGGATGGCCTCACAGGCTTCTTTCTTGCTGATGCCGAGGTGCTTCTCCTCGATGGCAAGGGCGGCGCTGACGGCCAGGCGAACCAGATCGTTGGTGTAGGGCACCTCGCAGGCTTCATCGAAATCGTTGATGCCCCAGATCAGCCGGCCCTCACTGTCGCGCCAAGTGCCGAAATTTTCGATATGGAGGTCGCCCACGGCGAGAACACGGGGCGCCTTGGTAAACTCGGAACAAACCTCAGGCCAAACTTGCGCCCAGCGGTAAAACGTTGCCCGCAGAAACATGAAGACACTTTTCTTCATGAACCCGTGCTTCAGGCGCAGGTCGGGTTCCAGCACGGGCGTGCGGCGGCGAAGCCAGTCTTCATATTTGTGGGTGGATTTGACGATATTCATTGCCGTTCCCGGTCAGTGACGATAGAGGGGTGAGCCGGCCCAAGTCAATCACAGATCGTCCCGCGGCACAGGTTACAGAAACCGGACAGCCTGCCTTTTTACATTGACACCTGGGGTAACCCAACGCATAATCGCTTTGCCTCTCTGCCCTGGACTCTCCACTTAGATTTTCCCCAGGAGGGCTCGACATGGATAGGCGAAGCGATTCCGTCCTTCTTCTCCCGCTGCTGGCTGCCTTGGCATTGTTCTATCCCGTGGCAGTTCGTCGGCCAGCCAGTTCCCTAGCGCAAGTCTCCGGCGCCCAGGCGGAATTGCAGGACATTTTCGGGAGGCTCGGGATAACCGGAAAGAAAAGAGAAGAAGAGGAATGGACGGGCGGACGAAACCTGGTTCGATATTACTTGGGCCTGCCTAAGCCCAGGGATGGCGTAATTGGGGAGGACCGCGGAAAGACGCCTTGGGGCAACGAGGACAGCCGTAACCATACCCAGGTGGAATTTCTGATCGCGACGCTGCCAGATCCGGCTGATTCCGGCTTGCCTCACATATTCGACCGCAACCTTGACTCCATCCAGTCCGCTCTGCTGCGCGCGGGTTATCTCCCTACGGGGCGTTACCGCTTGCCCTGGCAAGACTGCCTGCTGGGGCGTAGCGTTGCGATGGCAGGGGGAGGAGACGACGGAGGGGGAAGCGGTGCGGAGACAGGGAAGAGCGACAAGCAAAAACAGTGCGAGCAGGACCGGCCCTTCGCAAAGGAACCAGGCGTCATCCTGTACGCCAAAGACACGAGCGACAAATCTGAGGTTCATCTTTTGCTTCTCTATCTGGTCGGGGAAACCCCGATCAGCGGCATCCAAAAAAGGGCGCTGCGGGCTGCGCTGAAGGAAATGGCTTGGTTTCACCGCTGGAGCCATCAGAGTGAGGGTCGGCCAAAGTCTGACCCACTTTCCCGAATAATCCAGGTCCCGAAGGAAAGCCGGGGAATGATTCGCATTTTGGGACCCACTTTCTCAGGCTCGGCCCCGTCACTCGATTTTGCTCTGAGCTCCTGGTTGCACTCCCTGAGAGGTCCTTTGCCTGAAATACGGATGATATCCGGCAGCGCTACCGCTCTGTCGAGCGGCACGGAGATCGATCCCCGAGGGAAGTTTCCCAACGTTGTTGCCCTCTATCGGCACGACCCAAAACGTTTCAGTTTTTCCTCGATGGAAGCACCGGACACGATCACGACCTGCGCCTTCTTCGATTATCTGAAGCAGATCGAACCGCACGAGCAACGGCTTCGAGTGGCCTTGTTGTCGGAGGGTGGTACTGCTTACGGACATCAGGAGAAGAAGCGAGTCTGTGAGAACCAGACCGAGGTTACCGACATCAAGTTTCCCCTGCAAATTTCTCAACTCCGCGCCGCCTCAGAAAAGGTCAGGGAGTCACAGCAGCAGACCGCTCCCCAGGTCGGTCCCGCCACCCCGGGTTTGCCCCTGTCCAAGGCACTGGAAGAGGTCAATCAGCCGCACGATACCATGGCGCCATTGTCGCTTCTGGATCCCCTGTCCTCAGAGCAAGTGATGGGACAACTTCTGTCCACCATCTCCCGGGAGCAATACCGTTACATTGGAATTCTTGCCACCGACGCCCGCGACACCATGTTCCTGGCCCAGGAACTTCGCGAGCATGCTCCCTCCAGCGTCTTATTCAGTTTCGATCCCGACCTGCTCTTCCTCCACCCGGAAGTAAACAGCAGCCTTCGTGGAATGCTGGTGGTTACCACCTACCCACTTTTCACTCCCAACCTGCTCTGGAGCCCACCACATCCGAAGGACGGGTCACACCCACTCATGCAATTCCCAGATCAAGGTTCGGAAGGCACTTACAACGCTGCCTTGGCACTGCTGGGCCAGGAGGACCAATTGCGCGAGTACGGCCTGCCGCTCCAGGCGAAGGCCAGCCAGCCACCTCTGTGGATTACGGTCGTGGGCCGCAATCGCATCTGGCCGGTGCAGGTTTATGACTTGAGGGGAACTCCAGCACAAGCCTATATGCACATCTACGACAAGGAGACCCCGGAAGAGGACAAAAAGTCCTGGTTCAGGGGTGTCTATCCCGCGGGATCCGTGATTTTCTTCGTGGGGCTCACTCTGATCAGCTTCGTGTTGGCCTTGCCGCTATTAGCCCGCTTCCGGGCCTCCGAGGAAGAGCGGCAGACGCCGACGCCCTGGCTGGGCGGAGCCTGGCTGGAATCGCTTCTGGGTGAGGCGGCATCGGAACGCCGTCGTAGTTCTGGAGAACTCTATTTGCTTGCCGCCTGTGCGTTTCTGGGAGTTCTTCTGGTGGTGGCTCTTACGGCGCTGCTGGGACCGGCTATCGTGATGCGCCATCCAGATATCAGCGTCTGGCCGCGCTGGCAGATTTCTCTCGTTCTATCGGTTTGCACGGCCACAGTGGTGGTTCTGCTGGTTGCAGGCGCGGCGCTTCTGGCTGCACTCCGCCGCAGCCGAAGCAAGAGCACGGGGCTATTCGCTGCGACTATAGAACGGGATGCCCGCGAAAATATGCCTCAAGGAATTGATGATCGAGAAACAAGAAAGCCAAGCGCAAATCGAAGAGATGGCGGTGAGAACAGAGAGGCAGGCGAAGAATGGAACTTGCCAACTCGGGTCGCTGCCGTCGGTGTGGCTGCCGCCCTGGTCACCTGCGCTGTGTCGCTTTCAAGTCACTGGCTTGCTGGAGCGCATTCGACGGCGTACCGCAGCAGTTTTTTTACCAGCCTGCGGTCTCTCGATTTGCTCAGCGGGGTTTCACCCCTCATGCCCTTGCTTCTGGTCTTTATCGCCGGCTTTCTTTGGGCATTGAGCTCTTTTCGGCGCGTGCGTCAGCTGGAGAGATTTGAAAGCGACTCTCGATTTCTGGCCTTCGCCGAACCGCTGGGCGATATTGGCGAGCTTGAACGTCAAGTGTGCAGCCAGCTAAGGTGTTCTTCTCTCCGGCTGCCGGGCGCCTGGGTCGTCGGACTAGTGGCCTTGGGTTCGGTGACTTATCTGTTTGTGTTGCGATTGGTTTTCGCTTTTGAGGATCATGCTTTCTACGGACTGCTGGGCGTTGGCTTCTTCGCCGTGCATTTGGCACTGTGGCTCAGTGTCTTGCGGTTCTGCTGTGTCTGGACCGGCTTACGTCGGTTGCTGCGTCACCTTAACTGTGGTCCGCTCAGGGCGTACCGACGGTTCCAGGACAATTTGCCCTCGGCATACAAGATTGATTTGGCTTCGCCTGTCCCGACTCTCGCCTCCCTGGCTTTCTCGGTTGACCAGGCACGGACTCTTTGCCTGCAGGCCCGGGCGCTGCTGCAAGCCCAGAAGCAGCGCTTGAAAGTGGCGGCTGGTCAAGGCCGGTGGGATCTGGCCACGATCAAAGCGCAGGACCAGGAAATGCGCTGGTCCGTTACAGAATTGACAAAACCGCTGGAGGCGGACTCCCCGAAGGCGAGTGAGTGGTCCTCAGAGCAGGTTGCGCTGCAGCGGTTGGGCTCGGACGAAATGACAAACCTTGTGCATGAAGCAGAAAGCCACCTTGCAGGCGCCCGCGCGGAAGACGCAAAGGGCGATTGGCGCCGCTCCTTGAGCGAGCAAATAGATGCTCAGGAGGCGCTGTCCAAAGTGGTGTATAAGGTAACGCGTGCGGCCAACGATGCCTGGTGGGAGCAGTTGCGCAGTTCTCCGGACAAGCCCAAGCCTGCGAAATCGCAGCACAGGCCCGAGGACGCGGTCTTCCGTCTCGGTGAGGATTTCCTGGTCGGTCGGGTGGCCAATTTCCTGGCCTATGTCCTGCCACAGATGCAAAGCCTCATTGTCATGTCGGTCACGGGGCTTTTGCTGCTGCTTTTTGCGATCAGCTCATATCCGTTTCAACCACACAAACTACTGCTGCTGTTCAACTGGGCGGTCATTCTTTCCTTCGTCGGCATCGCCATGTGGGTCTTCGTCCAAATGAACCGCGATCCGGTCTTGAGCAATCTAAACAGGACGAAAGCAGGAAAGATCAGTTGGGACTGGGATTTTGCCTTTCGCATTTTCCTGTATGGCGTGGTCCCGATTCTGGCGCTGTTCGGCGCTCAATTTCCGCAATGGGTGGGACAGGTCTTGTCGCACATTGTTCCAGGCCAAGCCATGCACCAGTGAGTGGGCGTCAGACCGGTTCCCCACTGCTGTTCGCATGGGGGCGCTGTCACCAGTGGTTCTTCTTCTGCGGCCGGGAATTCTTGGAGGTTGGCGCCGAAAATTGGGAACGTTCCCTGGTTTCCGCTTATGCAGAATTGTACGGTCTTGGCAAAGTTGGTCCCTGCCTGTGATCTTCTTCCGTCGTGACCACAATCTGCTTCCATTTGCGGTAAACGGTGATTACTGCGAGCGTCCAGAAGGGAACCAAGTCGGCTCCGGGCACAAGTTCGGCGGCAAATGCGGGCAGGAACTCCCAGTGCCAGCCGAGCAGGCTGACCAGCACGGCTGCCACTGCAACATCGAGCACGTCATCCGCGGGAGAGAGGGCGCCTTCGGCAAACAAAGGAAACACGAAGATCTGCAATACGTCCGCCGCCAAGGCCAGAATCATCGCGGCGCGAAAACGAGAGCGGGGCGCGAGCGAAATTGGATCTTCAGACACTGCGCCTATTATCGCCCCGTTACTTTGCCAGATGTGATCAAAGTTATTGCGAAAGGCTCAGATTCCGTAGCGCTGCCACAGTCGAAACCACGGATTGTTGGCATACATCTCGTCGTGTCGCCGGTTGGCAGCGTAGCGGTCGCTTAGCTGCAGCGGCCGGGGATCGGGAAGGGAGTAGAGGCGCTCCAGCCACTCGATTTCCGTAATGGCTTTCTCAAGGTTCATGCGCTTGCAGGATTGGATGCGGACGAAAAAGAATCTGCTGCCACCACCAATCCTCTGCAAAGGCAGTATACCCCGGCGGTTGTTTACCTGTCCTGCCTCACCAGATTCTTTATTGGTTTATTAGGATTGATTGGGGTGGGCTGGTTCGCCACCACGGCTGGCATGGAAGAAAAGACCAATTTCATGCAGGACCAGTTACAGTTCCTTCGCCAGTTGGCTACCCAGGTGGCCATCGCGGTCGAAAATTGCGTCCACCGCTTGCCGAACTCCGGCGAAGCGAAGCGGCGGCGGTTTCGCCCCTGGCCAGCCTACGCGACGCCGAACGCGACCATCTCCTCAATGCTCTTCGCGCGGCCAAACTGGGTGGTTGGCGGCCACGCTGGCGCTGCCGCCCGCCTGGGGCTGAAACGCATTACATTGGTGTACAAGATGCGCCGGTTCGGCATCCATTTCGCGTCAGGCGCTGTGACCAATAGCTGGGAAAGTGTGCATATATATTAGTGCGCAGTGTGGCTGCCCTGAGCTATCATAGCCAGCCGAAGGACAGCGCCGCCCGAGGATGAATTCGGCGAAGTCCATCCACTGCGCACCCGGCTGCAGCGCGGTGAGGCGGCACCGCTGCTCTCCGTATTCCGCGACAAAATTGCACACCTGATCGGCGGAGCAGCGGTCAAAGTACAGGGGAGGAGTGCTCATGCGCAACCTGGCAATCTGCTTTCTCTTTCTTAGTGGATGCTTACTGCCCGTTGGCTTGGCCGCCAAGGATCAGCCTGTAGCTGTGGAATCGGATACTGTTTCCTGCAATTTTGCGGATGGCAAGCAGATCACGGCTCGCTATAGCCGCGTTCCAGTTGATAAAAAAGAGAAGCTGCGGGACGGCAAAATCTGGATGCCGGGCGGCTCGGCCATGATTCTGTTCTCGGGCGCTGACCTGAAGTTTGCGGGAAAGGATATTCCGACCGGCGCGTATACCATGTACCTGATTCCGGGCCGAAAGAACTGGACCCTGGTCGTGAGCAAGAATGAAAAGCCGGAGAGCGCCTATGACCAGCAACAGGATGTGGCCCGAGGCGAGATGGACCTGGGTCAGCTTAGCCAGCCTACCCGCAGGCTGACCTTGTATTTCGGTCAAATGGGGCCCAAACAGTGCAATCTGCGCGTGTACTACGGAGATACGGGCGCGTTTACCGAATTTAACGAGCAGTAAGTGATTTGCTTCACGCCTGGTCGAAGCCGGGAGATAGCGGCCGGGGCGCGCGGCCACGCAGACGCTTGGCCCATAGCTGCACCCTATCCATGTAAAGGTACACCACCGGCGTAGTGAACAGCGTGAGCGCCTGACTGACCATCAACCCACCCACAATGGTGATGCCCAGCGGCCGATGGAGCTCGGAGCCGGTGCCCCGGTCCAGGGCCAGCGGTAGAGCCCCCAGCATTGCCGCCATGGTGGTCATCATGATGGGCCGGAAGCGCAGCACACAGGCTTCGTAAATGGCCTCCACCGGTGGCTTGCCCTCGCTGCGCTCGGCCTCAAGCGCGAAATCAATCATCATAATGGCGTTTTTCTTGACGATGCCGATCAGCAGAATGATGCCGATCAAGCCGATGACGTCCAGAGCGTTGCGGGTGAGCAGCAGCGCCAGCAGCGCGCCCACGCCGGCCGAGGGCAAGGTGGAAAGGATGGTGATGGGGTGAATGAAGCTCTCATAGAGCACCCCGAGAACAATATAGACAGTCACCAGCGCCAGCAGGATCAGGATGGGCTCGGTGGAAAGCGAACTCATGAAGGCGGCGGCCGTCCCCTGAAAGCTGGCGTTGATGGCGGCGGGAAATCCGATGCTGCGCTCGGCTTTTTCAATGGCGTCGGTGGCCTGGCTGAGGGAGACTCCGGGAACCAGATTGAAAGAAAGCGTGACTGAGGGGAATTGCCCCTGGTGGTTAACGGCCAGAGGCGTGTTGGAGGGCTCAAAGTGAGTGAAGGCTGAGAGCGGAACCTCCGTCCCGGAAGAAGAACGAACATAGATGTTCTGCAGCGCCTCCGGGCTGCGCTGGAAGTGACGCTCCACCTCCATGACCACGTGATACTGGTTCAGCTGCTCGTACATGGTGGAGACCTGGCGCTGGCCAAAGGCGTCGTAGAGCGCGTTGTCAATGCCGGTGGCGGCGACGCCCAGGCGGCCGGCGGTATCGCGGTCAATCACCACCTGCGCTTCCAGACCGTGGTCCTGCTGGTCGCTGTTAACGTCGCGCAGTAGCGGCACGGTGCGCAACTTTTCCAGCAACCGGGGGGCCCAGGTGTTCAGCTGCTGCAGGTCCTGATCCTGCAGCGTGTATTGGAACTGAGCGGCGCTGGGCCGCCCGCCGATGGTCAGATCCTGCGCCGACTGCAGGTACATAGTGGCTCCCGGGATAACGGCCAGTTTGTGGCGCAGGCGTGCGATCACCTGGTCAGCCGTCACCTTGCGCTC
>JBLMXE010000272.1:0-3279 GCA_050257615.1 Chlamydiota bacterium
GAGCAGCAGGTCAAGGTGCAGGAAGCCGAGATCAACCGCCGCGAAAAAGAGTTGATCGCCACCGTGCTGAAGCAGGCGGAAATTGAGCGCCAGCGCATCGAAACCCTCGCCGAGGCCGAAAAGCAGCGGCTGATCATGGAAGCCGACGGGCACGCCGCCTCGATTCGCGCCCAGGGCCAGGCGGAAGCGGAAATCATCTTCAAGAAGGGCGAAGCCGAAGCCAAGGCCATGAATGTGAAAGCCGAGGCCTACCAGGAGTACAACCAGGCGGCGGTGGTGGACAAGCTCATCACCAGCCTGCCGGAAGTGGTGCGCGCCATGGCCGCCCCGCTGGCCAACGTTGACAAGATCACCGTGGTCTCAACCGGCAACGGCGACGCCGCCGGAATGAGCAAGATCACCGGCGACCTGGCCAAGATGGCGGCGCAGGTGCCGGCGCTCTTCGAGACGCTTTCCGGCATGCAGATGTCGGAGCTGTTCTCAAAAGTGCGGCTGATCGGCGATAAGTCGCCCAAGCCGGACGCTCCGCCGCCCACGCTCGATGGCAAGGGTCCGGATGCCGCACCCAAGGCGCAAGCGGCAGGGAAGTAGAGTTGGCCAGGCTGACTAGCCGGGGCGAGTGTTCCGCTTTCGGCTGGTCAGCCAGGCAGCTAGTCAGCTAGACAGCGGTTCCGGGCTAGCAAGGAGGTTCATCATGGCACTACTGGAGCGTGTTTCCACACTGATTCGCGCTAATTTGAACGACCTGATTGATAAAGCCGAGGAGCCGGAAAAGATGATTAAGCAGGTGATCCTCGACATGCAGAACCAGCTGCTGCAGGTGAAAACACAGGTGGCCATCGCGCTCGCCGACCAGCACCTGCTGGAGAAAAAGCAGAAGGAAAATGAGGAGCGCGCGGCCGACTGGATGCGCCGCGCTGAAAAAGCCGTGGACAAAAAGGAAGACGACCTGGCGCGCGCCGCCCTGGAGCGTTCCATGAGCTACCGTGCGATGGGGGAAAGTTTCCAGCAGCAGGTGGCCGACCAGAGGACGGAAGTGGAGAACCTGAAGGCGGCGCTGCACAAGTTGGACCAGAAACTGGCGGAGGCGCAGTCGAAGGCCGACTTGCTGCTGGCGCAGCATCGGCGCTCGCGGGCGGTCGCCAAGGCCAGCGACGCGCAATTTCGCGTTCGCGAGCATGACCATGGCGCCGGTTTCGACCGCATGAAGGAGAAGGTGACGCGCGCCTCAGCCGTCAGCCAAGCCAAAGCCGAGCTAGCCACCGACAGTGTGGAGGACCGCCTGGCCGCCCTGGAGAAAGAAGACGAACTGGATCGCCTGCTGGCGGAGCTAAAGGCGAAAAGGGGAGTGGAGGCGTAATGCTGCGCTGACGATTTCGATCTTTACGTGCGCTGTCGAAGCATACTCGGGTCGCCGAGTCCAATTTCCTCTACGTAGCCGTCCAGGAAATCGCGACCGCGAGCGGTGATCCTGAGTGTGACGGAGCCGCGGCCGTTGCGGGTGGATCGGAGAAGCGCCTTTTCCTCCAGATAGGCTATCTCCGCATCGAAGGCCCTCTGGGTAAGCTCATAATCATGCTGCTTGAGGGCCGCACGAAGGGCGTTGGCGCGGATGGCCGCTGGGTACGCCTGTTCGAGCAGCAGCAACATCGTGGTGCGCAGGTTCTCGAGTTGGACTCTGTGGAGTACCTCTGTCATGTCCATCGCCGTTACCTCACTAGGCGATTGCGATTCGAACGCTTGACTCAAAAGGGCAAAGGGTCCGGCACCCCGAGTTCTTACAACCCATTGGAGAGTCTCACCAACGTCTCACCTGCAGTTCCCACCGTTGCTGGACAACCACCGAATAGTCGGCAAGAACATACCTACATCAGGAAACAAAGCTTGTCATTCCGCTTTTCGGCACTCGCATTCTTTAAGTCTATTTTCAACATCACCTCCCCGCCACTGAACTCACTTCCCTTCGCCAGAATTATGTTCTCGCCCCATGCCACGATCCGGTAGCTTTGAAAATCTGCGGTTAGGTATCGGTTGCCAGATGCGCTCGGGTTCAACGCTTTAATATCAATCTCCTTGGTGCTCCAGACTTGCGCAACAGATTCAGTGCATGTGCCGTCTGTTTTTGTACACCGGATATACACGGAGTTCATACGGGGACTACACGTCGGCAAGTCCGGGTACTGGCTTCCCCATCTCCCAAGCACCACAAGAATGCCTGAACCTGGAGAGTAGAGCCGTACGGCTTTTTGTGGCACATCGATTGAGATCAGCTTCCATCCGTCGAGGCCGACTAAGCTAAAGACGACAGCAGCCACGCACAAGTACCAGCAAGGTAGTGGGCGCATGAGTACCCCCGCTCTAAGTCACAAGGCTGCGCTTAGCTCAGGGCGCCAGCAATGACTAGACTCACAATGTCATGTGACACTTGCCAAGAGCTAACCTGTCAATCTGCCACGCCTACCTAGAGGGACTTGCTTTGCCATCGCCTGGGCCAATCTTCCTTGTGCCGCTAAACCGCTTCGGAATTCCGCTCAACGTGAAGCCGATAATGGTGCCCAGCAGTGTCCCTACCGTCTCATTGCTGAGTCTGCACTCCAGAGATAGGATTGCCACGGCCGGGATGATCAGAAACAGTCCTATTACCTGAGCGACACGCATTCCTAGCCCACGCGGTGAATCATCGTTGTCGTGTCGAGGCCAGATTCGGCTCCAAATGATGAGCAGCGGTCCGACAATCATGACGAGAGCAAACGCTGCTTCGACCCATGTCTTGGCTGTCATGTTTTGCCTCTGCGGAACGCGCCGCAATGATAGCATTCGTTGCAATCATAGTGACCCCATCGACGGGTGCCGGGTGCCCCACATTTGGCCGCACTCCACGCCCGTTGATTCCGCCACAAATCTGTAGCGGCCAAATGTGGGGGTGTTCTGGGGATCCAAACTAACCGTCGAGAACTACCCCACATTTGCCCGCGACCCAAGTTCGTCATGAGTGATGGCTACGTTTGGGCGGCAAATGTGGGGCACCCACGAGTTCGTGATGGTGCGAAGAGTTTCGCTCAGGCGGGCAAATGTGGGGCACCCGGGGTCGCGCCTCGTGTTCCCTCGTTTTCGGCTAATCCCGTGCAATTTTTCTTACGGACATGGCGACATTGCCGGATGTATAAGGCAGTGTTGGGATCCCGGGCGGCAGGAGAGGGCTGTGGCAGATCTACCTGAGCAAATGCGCATCGAGTATGGCGTCTATACTCCGTCTGACGCTGACGCCATGGCGCAACT
>JBLMXE010000273.1:0-7708 GCA_050257615.1 Chlamydiota bacterium
CTCTATTTCTACGATTCCATCAGCCCCATCGTGGAAGCCGACTCCATTGACATGAGCCGGGTGTACAAGGCGGCTCGTTACGATAAGGGAACAGCCGACTACATCAACTGCCCCATGACCGAGGAGGAGTATGCCCGCTTCTACGAGGCGCTGGTGGCCGCCGAGTCAGTGGAGCAGCGGGACTGGGAGCGGTTGAACTATTTCGAGGCCTGCCTGCCCATTGAAGAAATTGCCCGCCGCGGGCGCGATACCCTGCGTTTCGGCCCCATGAAGCCGGTGGGGCTGCGCGACCCGCGCACCGGCAGGCAGCCCTATGCGGTGGTCCAGTTGCGTCAGGAGAACCTGCGCGCCGATTCCTACAACCTGGTGGGCTTTCAGAACCACCTTAAATTCGGCGAGCAGGCGCGCGTGCTGCGGCTGATTCCGGGATTGGAAAATGCGCGCTTCCTGCGCTACGGGCAGATTCACCGCAATACCTACATCAATGCGCCCACGCTGCTGAATGAATGCCTGCAGCTCAAGTCGCACCCCAATGTCTTTTTCGCCGGGCAGATTTGCGGGGTGGAAGGCTACGTGGAATCCATCGCCGCCGGACTGATGGCGGGAATGCACGCGGCGACGCTGGCCGCAGGGCTTGAGTTGGAGGCGCCGCCGCGTGCGACCGCGCTGGGATCGCTCGCCCATTACGTGACCCATGCCGATGCCAAAAATTTCCAGCCCGCCAACATTACCTTCGACCTGCTGCCACCCCTGGAGCAAAAGGTGCGCGACCGCGCCCAGCGGCATCGCCTGCAGTGCGAGCGTGCGCTGGGAGAATTCGAGTGTTGGATCAAAAGATCAACGCCGAGGTCGCCGAGGGAAGCGGAAACCGTTAAGATCGGCTGATTCGGGTTTCACTTCAGCGTAGGGAAGAGGCGAGCTACGCTCGCCCGGACAGCCGAGGGCGGCTGTCCCCACACGAGCTATCTAGTCGCGTATGAATCAGTTATAGGCCGACTGTCGTCAGCGCCGGTTTGGGCGTAAAATATAGCCGCTGATCGTAGTTAGTACAGGCGCCACCCACGGACGTGGGGGTGCACTGGAGGACGAAATGAGCATCACCCCCATCGGGCAACCCTGCCCGAAAGTTACTGTAGCTTCCTTGCACGACAAGAAACTTCGACACGAACCCATAACCTGTCTGACGGCTTACGACTACCCCAGCGCCCGCCTGGTGGATGAAGCCGGCATTGACGTGATCCTGGTGGGCGATTCGCTGGCCCAGGTAATGCTGGGCTACGACAGCACGCTGCCGGTCACGGTAGAGGAAATCCTGCACCACACGCGCGCCGTGCGCCGGGCCGTGAAACGCGCGCTGCTGGTAGCCGACATGCCCTACGGCTCCTACCACGTAGACGAAAAAGAAGCGCTGCGCAACGCCGCCCGCCTGGTGAAGGAAGGCGGTGCCGAAGCGGTCAAGATCGAAGGTGGCGAGAAGCGCGCTGACCTGATTCGCCGCGTGATTGAGGCGGAGATCCCGGTGGCCGGGCACATCGGGCTGACCCCGCAGTCGGTCAACGTGATGGGCGGCTACAAGGTGCAGGGCAAGACGCTGGCCGCCATCGAGCAGCTCATGCGCGACGCGGTGGCGCTGGACAAGGCGGGCGTGGCTTGCCTCTATCTCGAAGGCATTCCGCGCGAGGTCGCGGCCATGATCACGGCCGAGGTGGAAGCGCCCACCATAGGCATCGGCGCGGGGCCGGAGTGCGATGGGCAGGTGCTGGTTCTGCACGACCTGCTCGGCCTCACCTTTGGGCCGCCGGCCAAGTTCGTGCGCCGCTACGCCGACCTGGGAGCGGCGATCACGGGCGCGGCGCAAGCCTATCGCGACGACGTGCTGGCTGGGCGCTATCCCTCGGACAGCGAGTCTTACCACCTGCCGCGCGAGACCCAGGCAGCGCTGGAAACCATCGCCGAACGCAAACGGGTGATGCGGAGATAATTGACGATTGAAGATTGATGATTGACGATTTTTCCGGTTGTCGGCATTGCGGGTGGAGAACCTCAATCGTCAATCTGAAATCGTAAATTCCTCTGTGGCTAACCTTGAGAGTTCTCACAACCATTGACGAAATGCACGCCGCCTGCCGGGAGGTGCGGCGGGCGGGCAAGCGCCTGGGACTGGTGCCCACCATGGGGGCGCTGCACGCCGGACACCTGTCCCTGGTGCGGGCGGCACGCGCCAGCTGCGATGTGGTCGCCGTTTCTATTTTCGTGAACCCGTTGCAATTCGGCCCTAAGGAAGACTTCAGCCGCTATCCGCGCGACCTGGAGCGTGACCGCGAGTTGCTCAACCATGAGCGCGTGGACCTGGTATTCGCGCCCGGCGCGGAGGAAATGTACGACCCAGGCCGCTGCACCTATATTACCGTCGAGGGATTGAGCGAGCGGTTGTGCGGGCGCTCGCGTCCGGGCCACTTTCGCGGCGTGACCACAGTCGTAGCCAAGCTGTTCCACATTGTCGAGCCAGACGTAGCCTTCTTCGGGCAGAAGGACGCTGCGCAGACAGCGATCATCCGCAAGATGGCGCGCGATCTGAATTTTGATATTGAGATTGTGGTGGCAGCCATCGTGCGCGAACCCGACGGGTTGGCCATGAGCTCGCGCAATGCCTATCTCAACCTTGAGCAACGCAAGCAGGCCACGGTGCTTTATCGCGCTCTGATGCGGGTGCAGACGCTCGCTGATCGCGGGGAGCGGCGCGCCGCCGAACTGATTCGTGCCGGAGAGGAAGTGGTACATGAGGAGCCGGGGGCGAAGCTGGAGTACCTGGAAATCGTGAATCCCGATACTTTGGAGCCGGTCAGCGACGTGAGCGGCGGCGCTCTGGTGGCGATCGCGGCCCTGGTGGGCACGACGCGGCTGATTGATAACGTTCTTCTCACCGGCAGCGGTCAGGCGCAGGGGCCGGCCCTCAAAAGCTGAATACTTCTGTTGCTTTGGAGAAACACTTTCTCAGCTGTCATCCTGAGCGAGGGCGTACGACCGAGTCGAAGGACCCCCACCATGAGGGAAGCGCCGAGCGTTCCAAGGGAGTTCCTGCGCCAGTGCCCGGCGGATGCTCCGTCTATGGTAGTCATCGTTCCGAATGCAAAACGAGGTGCGAGAACTCCCTGGAATCGTTGCAGTGGTTTCTGCAAACGCAGGGGTCCTTCGACTTCGCAGGCTGATTCGCAAGCGAATCAACCTGCTTCGCTCAGGATGACAGAATTAAGATTTGAGACGCCCGGACAGCCGAGGGCGGCTGTCCGCACACAGGTTTTGCTTACTTTGCCGCTCCGGCCGTCTCCGCGGGGACGCCGCCCAACTCGCGCACAATATCTCCCACAAACGACTTGGCATCGCCAAACAGCATCAGCGTCTTGTCCATGTAATAGAGCGGGTTGTCTATGCCGGCAAAGCCCGGGCTCATGCTGCGCTTAATGACCATTACGTTATGCGCCTTGTCCACATCCAGGATGGGCATGCCGTAAATGGGGCTGGAAGAATCGGTGCGGGCGGCGGGATTGGTCACGTCGTTAGCGCCGATGATCAGGGCCACATCGGTCTGGGGGAAGTCGCCGTTGATGTCGTCCATATCCGCCAGGCGGTCGTAGGGAATGTCGGCCTCGGCCAGCAGCACGTTCATGTGGCCGGGCATGCGTCCGGCCACGGGATGGATGGCAAAGCGCACGTCCACGCCGCGGCGGGTGAGCGAATCGTAAAGCTCGCGGACTTTGTGCTGCGCCTGCGCCACCGCCATGCCGTAGCCGGGAACAATCACCACTTTGTTCACCGACATGAGGATAGCAGCGGCATCCTCGGCGCTCACGCTCTTCACCGGCCTGCGCTCTTCCTTTCCCCCGGCGGCCGCCTGCACCTGGCCAAAGGCGCCGAACAGCACGTTGGTAAACGACCGATTCATGGCCTTCGACATGATGACCGAGAGAATGAAGCCGGAAGAACCGTCGAGCGCGCCGGCAATGATCAGCAACCGGCTATCGAGCACGAAGCCCATGGCGGCGGCGGACAATCCAGCGTAGGAATTCAGCAGCGAGATCACCGTCGGCATATCAGCGCCGCCGATGGGAATGATCATGAAGACGCCAAACACCAAGGGGATGCCCACCATGGCGGGGAAGAGTTGCTTGGCGCCGGGGTGCAGGATCAGGTAGATGCCAATAGCGACAGCAATGGCCAGCAGGCCCAAATTGACGATGTTCTGCCCGCGATAGGTGATGGGCCGCTGGGGCAGCACTTCCTGCAGTTTGCCCGCGGCCATCAGGCTGCCGGTGAAGGTCAGCGAGCCCAGAATGACTTCGCAGCACAGCACCGCCATCATGAAGTGGGGCACATTGGGGCTGCGCAGGTAGAACTCGGCGGTACCGACCAGGGTCACGCACAATGCGCCACAGGCGTGGCTGAGCGCGGTTCGCTGCGGCACCGCCGTCATCTTCACCATGCCCAGGGGCACGCCGATGATGGTGCCGATAACCAAAGCGATGGCGATCCACTTGTAATCCACTATGCCGTGATGCAGCAGGGTGCCGCCTATGGCCAGCACCATGCCGATCTCGCCCGCCCAAATGCCCCGCCGCGCCGTGCCGGGAGAGCTCATCCACTTCAGCGACAGGATGAACAGCGCGCTGGCGATCAGATAAATGATTTCAATAAATGGCTGAGTGCTCATGGCTGTGGCTTCGTCGAACGGCTGGATTTGAACATCTTGAGCATGCGGTCGGTGATCAGGAAGCCGCCCACCACGTTGCTCATGGCGGCGATCACGGCCAGGGTGCCCAGCAGGGCGGAGAAGTTGGTCTTATGCTCGCCCACCAGCAGGATGGCGCCGACCACGGCGATGGCGTCCAGGGCGTTGGTCAGCGACATCAGGGGAGTGTGCAGCAGGGGAGAGATTCGCCGGATCACTTCGAATCCGATGAACCCCGCCAGCATGAAGATGAACAGGGAATTAATCAGGACTGAGGTCATGGTGCCTCCAACTTTATGGTGCCGTCCCTGACGGGACTTTTGTTTCATATATGGAGCTTACCCAGGACTACCGTCCTGGGCTTTACTATCGCGCCCCGCTGGGGCTGCGCGTAACTTACACCCGAATCCCGGGCCTATGCCCAAAGGCAGACTGCTTGGTTTTGCTGCTGCCCTCATGAGGCGCTGTGGGAAACCAGCTGCGGCAGGGAAAAGAAGTCGCGCACGCGCTGGTTGACGATTTCGCCGCCCTGCGTGACCAGGGTGTCGCGGATGATTTCGTCAGCCAGATTGAGCTGCAGCTTGCCCTCTTTCACCAGATATTGCAGGAAGGCGGTCAGGTTGCGGGCGTACATCTGGCTGGCGTGATAGGGAACGCCGCTGGCCAGGTTGATGGCTCCGATGATGGTCACGCCGTGCTCGACCACAGCTTCGCCGGTACGCGTCAGCTCGCAGTTGCCACCACGCTCCGCGGCCAGGTCGAGAATCACCGAGCCGGGGGCCATGCCCTCCACCATCTCGCGGGTCACCAGTACGGGCGACTTCTTGCCGGGAATGACGGCGGCGGTGATCACAACGTCACTTTCCCGCACCACGCGGCCCAGCAGTTCGCGCTGCCGCTGGTAGAAGGTTTCATCCTGGGCGCGAGCGTAGCCGCGCTCGTCCTGCGCGTCCTTGGCTTCCACGGGCAGCTCCACGAAGCGTCCGCCCAGGCTCTGCACCTGCTCCTTGGCGGCGGGGCGCAGGTCGTAAGCCGAGATTACGGCGCCCAGCCGACGGGCGGTGGCGATGGCCTGCAGTCCGGCAACTCCCGCGCCAATCACCAGCACCCGCGCCGGCGTAATGGTGCCCGCGGCCGTAGTCAGCATGGGAAACATCCGGGGCAGCCGGTCGGCCGCCACCAGCACTGCCTTGTAGCCGCAAATGGTGGCCATGGAGGAGAGCGCGTCCATGCTTTGCGCCCGGGTGGTGCGCGGGATCAACTCCACGCTGAAGGAAGTCACGCCCCGGTCCGCAATCTCCTGCACCACGGGTGCCGAGCCCAGGGGCCGCAGAAAGCCGATCAGCACCTGGCCGCGACGCATGAGTGTGAGGTCGGCATGGCCGGTGACGTCATTGGAGCCGTAACAGAGGATTTGGACGATGATCTCGGCTTCGCTGAATACGGCGGCGCGGTCGGGAGCAATCCTGGCGCCCTTCTCGGTGTATTGCGAATCGGGATAGCCGGCCTGTTCGCCCGCCCCGGCTTCCACCACCACCTGAAATCCGGCCTTGATAAGAGAGGGGATGACCAGCGGTACCAGCGCTACCCGCCGTTCCCCAGGATAGCTCTCCTTCGGAACGCCAATAATCACGAAGTCCTGTTCCTTCCCGCAGTGAATGAGGACTGCTCTTCAGTTTAACGAAAAAGAAGGATTGCTGCTCGGACATTCACGCCAATTACGCCCGGCGCTTTTGGCGGGGTTGCAGCCGGCAGTACCGTTTAATGAGCTTTTTCTGCTCGACGCTGAGGGTAACAAACTGCAGACCGTAATGGCCGGCATCGTGCTTCACCACAGCTTCTACCCAGATGGGTTGAGTGAGGATGGGAAGATGGATTTCCAGGGACACCGCCTGGCCAATACCCATTCCCACCAGGTCGGGGACGCTGAGGCCGCCTTCGGAGATGCCGTCGGCCACGGCCCGCACGGAGGCGATCGCTTCATCGCCCACCAGGCTCACGACCACCGGAACTTCCGCTTGAAACCTGGGGGAAGTCCGGCGATCAGGAGTGCGGGAGAACCAGGGCATCTCCAAACCTCCCCTTAACGCTGCCAAGAGTTTGCGCCGAATCATGCCGGTTGCGCCAGCGCCTCTTTTACCCTCTGCAACAGTTCCTCAACCGGAATCGGTTTGGGAAGGACTTCACACTCGAGGCCCCCTACCCGGGCTTTGTCGAGGTAGTCCCCAGCATCCGGATCACTGGACATCAGCAGCATTTTGCAACCGGGCGCACGGCGGCGCAAGTCGCGCGCCGCTTCCACTCCGTTGGCATCGGGGAGGTTCATTTCAATGAGGGCCAGGTCGGGAGACAAGCCGGCGCAGAGGCGCAAGGCCTCGTTCCAGGTGCCCGCGGCGGTGCAGTTGTAGCCGCTTTCACGCAGCACCCACATCAGGGTGGTGCTGACGGACACGGCGTCGTCCACGATCAGAACTGTAGGTTTGCGCGTGTGGGCTTTGGTCATGACGCCCCTCAAGGCGAGGGTGGGGAATTCTTTGACAGCTTTAAGCATGACGCCTTCCGGCACGTCCCGCCATGACCGCAGTCACGAAACGGTGTGATTGGGAGTGTGCCGTATAATCGCGGACAATTGCCATGCGTAACGCGCGTCCCAACTGGGCAGAAGTGTCGCTCGGCGCACTTCGGCGCAACTATCGTACGCTGCGCCAGTTGGTGGGCGCTCAAGTCGAAATCTGTGCCGTGGTGAAGGCCGATGCTTACGGCCATGGCGCCCGGGAGTGTGCTCGCGCGCTGCAGGCGGAAGGCGCGCGTTGGTTCGGCGTAACCTCCACCGCCGGCGGACTCCATCTGCGGCAAGCGGGAATCAATGGCCGCGTTCTGCTCATGACTGGCTTCTGGCAGGGCGACGAGCCGGAAGTCATTCATCATCAGCTTACGCCCGCGGTGTGGGAAGCCTGGCACGTGGAGCGCCTGCAGCAGGCC